>JACSSB010000325.1 GCA_014879435.1 Phycisphaerales bacterium | reverse complement strand
CGCCACCCTCAACCCAAGTCGGGGGCCGTCAGCACCCCATTGTTTCGCGTATACTCGCCACCAAGCCTCTTAGCAACCGAAATGGCGCCGTCCATGATTTTCAAGATCATCGTCATCGTCATCCTGCTGATGATTCTCGCCAGTCTGGGTTCTGGCCTAGTTTTCTTGATTCGTGGCGGAGCGCAAGATAACCATCGCTTGGTCAAGGCACTGACCGTGCGGATCGTGCTATCGATCAGCTTGTTCGCCCTGCTGATATTGGCTTACGCCACCGGACTGATTTCTCCGCATGGGCTATAGCTGAGAATATCGACGTCATAATACATAGACGAAGATAAACAACCCCAGCCAGACCACATCTACGAAATGCCAGTACCAAGCTGCCGCCTCAAAAGCAAAATGTTTTTGCGGGGTGAAATGTCCAGCTAGGCTGCGAAATAGAATGACCGACAAGATGATCGCGCCAATGGTGACATGCAGGCCGTGAAATCCGGTCAACATGAAAAATGTGGAACCGTAGATACCGCTGCCTAAAGTCAGGTGCAGCGCATGATAGGCATGGACGTACTCATAAGCCTGAAGACTCAAAAACAGTAGGCCCAAGACCACCGTCAGCGCCAAACCCCTCAGCAGCTGCGGGCGATTCTGCTGGATCAAACCCCAATGCGCCCAGGTCAGGGTCGCACCGCTACTCAACAGAATCAGCGTATTCACCGCCGGTAAGCCCCAAGGCTGCATCGGGGCGAAGAAGCCCCCGATGTCACGCGGACCATTCGTCGGCCAAGTCGCCTCGTAGCCGGACCAGAGGAGGTCGTGCGTCAACACCCCGTGGCTGCTTTCTCCACCCAACCACGGCACCGAATAGATGCGGGCATAGAACAAAGCACCGAAGAATGCCGCGAAGAACATCACTTCGGAAAAGATGAACCAACTCATACCCCAGCGGAAAGAGCGATCCATCTGGCTGCTATAAAGCCCTTTCTCGCTCTCATGAATCACTGCACCGAACCAACCGAACAGGGTGATCAGAATAAGCGTAAGCCCGGTCCATAACAGTGTGCTGCTCCCGCCATTTAGCAACGTGGCCCCGCCTAGCATCAGCGTAAACAAACCGACGGAAGCGATGATCGGCCAGTAGCTTCGAGATGGAACGTAATAATGGTCCGGCGCATGCCCCGCGTGCGTCATGGATGCATCTCCTTAGGTCACTTGCTTACCGAATCCGAGTAACGACTCATTCCTCAACCGCCTGCGTCGTCGATTCTGAAAAAAGTATAGGACAGCGTGACTGTGCGCACCTCGGATGGCAAATCCGGGTCGATGCGGAAGGTCACCGGCATTTCCTTGCCTTCGCCCGCCTGGAAGCGTTGATGATTAAAACAGAAGCATTCGATCTTCTGAAAATGTGATGCCGCCAATCCCGGTGCAACACTGGGTATTGCTTGCCCAGTCATCGGCTGGCTGGCCAGATTCTTGGCCCGAAAATGGGTTTGGTAGAACTGGCCGGGATGGACCTGCATGCGGGCGACACTCGGTGCGAATTCCCACGGTGCCCCCAGATTCAAGTTGGCGACAAATTCCACGGTCACTGTGCGCGAGGCATCGACCTGCATCGGCTGGGCAGCCACCACGCGCCCTCCCGTCTTACCGTTCAGACCAGTCACTTCGCACAGCACGTCGTAGATCGGCACCATAGCGAAGCCAAAGCCGAACATGGCCGTCGTTAGCAATAACAAACGCCACACCAACCGCCGATTGGCTGCCGCCAAGTCGCTTTTTCGAGACTCTGTCATCATCGCCATCCCATCATTACGATGAATCCGACATACCCCATGACCACCAGAACCACTAACACGATCACCGTGCGGCGTACCCCTGCGGCGCGATCACTGGCGCTAATGGGGCGGGTCTCGCTCTTTGGTTTTGGTAAGGGTTTAGTCCCCCCCTTCGGCAAAGGGGGGTTCGGGGGGATTTTTGCCCCATCGTTCGTGCGAAGTTCCTTCCCTGCCTCCTCTTTTTTCAAAGAGTGGAGGTGAACACCAACTGGCTCTGCGGATTCGCTCACTTGACTTCAGGTGCCGTGGTGAAGGTGTGGTAAGGGGGTGGCGAACTCAAAGTCCATTCCAAACCGTGTGCGCCTTCCCACACTTGATCCGTGGCTTTCGCACCACCACGAATGGTTTGGATCACATTGTAGGCGAACAACAATTGCGAAAAGCCGAACAGAAAAGCGCCAATCGTAGACACCATATTGAATTCGGCAAATTGCAGGGCATAGTCGGGAATGCGACGTGGCATCCCAGCCAATCCCAGGAAATGCTGCGGGAAGAACAACACATTGACCCCGATCACTGACAGCCAAAAATGCAGTTGACCCAGCTTTTCGTCGTACATGTGGCCGGTCCACTTCGGCAACCAGTAATACGCAGCAGCGATGATCGAAAATACCGCGCCCGGTACTAAGACATAATGGAAGTGGGCCACCACGAAATAGGTATCGTGGTACTGGAAGTCGGCAGGTGCGATTGCCAGCATCAAGCCGGAAAAACCACCAATGGTAAATAGCACCACGAAGGCAATAGAAAATAGCATCGGGGTTTCAAAGGTCATCGCTCCGTGCCACATGGTCGAGATCCAGTTGAACACCTTCACTCCCGTCGGCACCGCAATCAACATCGTGGCATACATGAAGAACAACTCACCCCTCAGCGGCATCCCCACCGTAAACATGTGATGGGCCCAGACCAGGAAGGACAGGAAGGCAATCGAGGCGGTGGCATACACCATTGAGGCGTAACCAAACAGCGGCTTACGGGCGAAGGTCGGAATGATCTGCGAGATGATCCCGAAAGCAGGCAGGATCATGATGTAGACCTCGGGATGGCCGAAAAACCAGAAGATATGCTGGAACATCACTGGGTCGCCACCGCCAGCAGCGTTAAAGAAGGAGGTGCCGAAAAATTTGTCGGTCAGCAGCATGGTCACCGCCCCGGCCAGTACTGGCATCACCGCGATCAGCAGGAAGGCAGTGATCAGCCAAGTCCACACGAACAACGGCATCTTCATCAGCGTCATGCCCGGTGCACGCAGATTGAGAATGGTGGCGATGATATTGATAGCCCCCATGATCGAGGAGACACCCATCATATGTATCGCCAAGATTACGAAGGGAAAAGCTTGCCCGGTTTGCAACACCAGCGGCGGATACAGGGTCCAGCCGCCAGCCGGACCGCCACCGGGCATGAACAACGTGGACAGCAACAGAGTGAATGCGAAGGGCATGATCCAAAAGGACCAGTTATTCATCCGTGGCAACGCCATATCGGGCGCACCGATCATCATCGGAATCAACCAGTTGGCCAGCCCGACAAAGGCGGGCATCACCGCGCCGAAGATCATCACCAGCGCGTGCAGCGTGGTCATCTGATTGAAGAAATAGGGATCGACGATTTGCAAGCCTGGCTGGAACAATTCGGCGCGAATCACCAGCGCCATCGAACCCCCGATGAAAAACATCGTCAGGGAAAATAACAGGTATAGCGTGCCGATATCTTTATGATTCGTGGTCAATAACCAACGGCTCAGACCCTGCGCCGGGCCATGATCATGATCATGATCGTGATCGGTAGCATGCGATGCTGCGCTCATAGCGTTTGACCTCCGACAACGGTGGGGGAATCGGTATTGCTTTGCATGGTGCGTGGGTTGGAATCGCTGGCGGTAGGTGTGGCATTTTGTGCCTTCATCTGCGCAAGCCACTGCTGGAATTCCGCTTCAGGCACGGCTTTGACCACAATCGGCATAAAACCATGATCCCGGCCGCATAACTCAGCGCACTGGCCACGATAGACACCGGGCTTTTGAATTTCGGTCCAGGCTTCATTGATAAAACCTGGGACTGCATCTTTTTTCCAACCCAGTTCCGGTACCCACCAGGAATGAATCACATCGGCAGCGGTGGTCAGAATGCGGATTTTCTTGCCAACCGGCACCACCAGTGGGTTATCGACCTCCAGCAGATAGTGTTCCCCTTTGGCGGTGGCATTGCGAATCTGCGATTGAGGGGTAGCCAGCGTGCTGAAAAATTTGACGCCTTCGTCCAGATAATCGTATTGCCAGCGCCATTGATAGCCGGTGACCTTGATGGTGAGGTCGGCATCGCGGGTGTCGTACATGCGAATCAGGGTTTTGGTGGCAGGAACCGCCATAGCGATCAGGATCAACATGGGAATGAGGGTCCAGAGCACTTCGATCACGGTACTCTCGTGAAACTGTGCGGGTACCGCCCCCCGCGATTTGCGGTGATGGTAAATGGACCAGAACATGACACCGAACACCACCATGCCGATGATCACGCAGATCCAGAAGATCTGCATGTGCAGATCGTAGACATCATGACTGATCGTGGTAACGCCCCGTGGCATGTTCAGCGCGTATTCGGCATGGGCACCCCCGCTCCACAGCAGCAACGCCGCGCTGGTCAAGGCGCTACTCCCTTGCGCGATTCGACTGATGCTCATACCCCCTCCTCCAAATGATTGAATGCGTTTACCAGCTCGCGCTGGCGATCCCCGAACAGGAATGCCCAAGACAGTCGGTCGTATCGACTTCGGCTTCGATAGGCCGAACGACAGGCGCGCTTAGGGATAAATGTGAAGGCGGCGAGTTAATTCCTGTGCAAGCTCACGCCGTTCTCTTTCGACCAGAAAACGGCCGACCTCAACGGTTCGACCCTGGGTGCGAATGTGCAAACGGCTCGGATACCATTGCCGAGGGCAACTGGTCAGCACCACCCGCACCCACTGCCGCGCCAACACCCAGCGTTGCCGAGAATGCCGCCGACCGCGCTCGATCTGGATGCTATCTGTCGCGACACAAATGACTTCACACTCATGGCAGCGGCAGCTTACGTAGTACAAACCAGCCCCTACTGCCAGCAACTCCAGTCCAGCAAACGGCAATACCAGCCAGAACCCCATGGCAACCAGTGGAAACACCAGCATCAGGGTGACCAGGGACAATCCACAAAACACCCCCAAGTTTTGCCGCCATGACAGCGAGCGATTGGGGCGAAGTACATAACAAGATTGACATGCTGCCGTATCACTCTCGATTGCGATCATGATCCGAGAGTTCTCCTGCTGCGATTTACCTTATTAACAAGTAATGGGCTATACGGCGCTTGTCAATATCCTGGTTTAAAACTAGGGATTTGTACTGTATCGCTCATTTACGATACATCTATATCGAGTACGGGCTTTAACCGCTTTCTTGGCTGCGGCGCCGCAATCGCGATAGCGGAAAAATCGCTGGCTCTCCCGCCTGGGCAGGCAAGGGCTTGGAGCGCGATCCCCAAGCATGGCCGTAAATCACCTCACAGGTGGCAGGCAGCAATCCGTCGGAACGGCGGTATCGCTCATAGGCATCCCGCA
>JACSSB010000345.1 GCA_014879435.1 Phycisphaerales bacterium | reverse complement strand
AACTGCGGCACGGTGACATGGCTCTCGTCGATAACAATCAATGCCTCCGGGGGCAAATAATCCAACAGCGTCGGCGGTGGCTCGCCCGCCTCGCGCCCGGACAAATGGCGGGAATAATTTTCGATGCCGCTGCAATACCCCAACTCCAACATCATCTCGATATCGAAGCGGGTACGCTGCTCCAAACGCTGCGCCTCCAGCAATTTATTGGCGGCATACAACTCCGCCAAGCGCTCCTGTAACTCGTCCTTGATCGCATCCACCGCCTTGAGCAACTGCTCACGCGGGGTCACGTAGTGGGTCTTGGGATACACGGTATAACGCGGCGTCTTGCGCAGCACATGACCGGTCAGCGGATCGAACAGACTGAGCGATTCGATCTCATCATCAAACAACTCCACCCGCACCGCCTCGGTATCGGACTCAGCCGGGTGAATATCGATCACTTCACCACGCACCCGAAAAGTGCCACGCGCCAATTCCAAATCGTTACGGGTATACTGCAAATCCGCCAAGCGGCGCAGAATGGCGCGCTGGTCGATGCGCTCGCCGCGCACCAAATGCAGCAGCATCTTCATGTACGATTCGGGATCGCCCAAGCCGTAAATCGCTGACACCGTGGCCACGATTACCGTATCAGGCCGCTCCAAAATCGCCTTGGTTGCCGACAAGCGCATCTGCTCGATGTGCTCGTTGATCGACGCATCCTTTTCGATGTAGGTATCCGACGACGGCACGTAGGCTTCCGGTTGGTAGTAATCGTAATAGGAAACAAAATACTCCACCGCGTTGTCAGGAAAGAATTCCTTCATCTCGCCATACAGTTGCGCCGCCAACGTTTTATTAGGCGCCAGGATCAATGCTGGTCGCCGCACGGTGGCGATCACATTGGCGACGGTGTAGGTTTTGCCGCTGCCGGTGACACCCAGCAGGGTCTGATGGGCCAGGCCATCGTTCAGACCGGCGACCAGTCGGGCAATCGCTTCCGGCTGGTCACCGGCGGGCTGAAAACGGGCCTGGAGGCCAAAGGACTTGTGTGCGTGCATGGGCAATTGGTTGGGGCGTGAATTTTCAGTATTATCCGCCAGTCCGTGCAATTTCGTCGTTCAACTTTTCGGTCACTATCTTCAGGAGTTCTCGTGAGTACCCCGCTTTCCGAACGTGTACAGCGCATCAAGCCTTCCCCCACTCTGGCGGTGACCGCCAAGGCCAACGAACTCAAGGCAGCCGGTAAGGACGTGGTTGGCCTGGGCGCTGGCGAACCGGACTTTGATACTCCCGATTTCATCAAAGAAGCCGCCATCAAGGCCATTCAGGCCGGTTTCACCAAATACACGCCGGTGGATGGCACGGCGGGTCTGAAAAAGGCGATCATCGCCAAGTTCCAGCGTGACAATGGATTGAGCTACGAGCCGAAGCAGATTCTGGTGTCCTGCGGTGGCAAGCAGAGCTTCTACAATCTGGCTCAAGCGCTGCTGAGCAGCGGTGATGAGGTCATCATCCCCGCCCCGTATTGGGTGTCCTACCCCGATATGACGCTGCTGGCCGATGGCGTGCCGGTGATCGTCGAGGCGGGCATCGCCCAGCATTTCAAGATCACCCCAGCGCAACTGGAAGCTGCGATTACTCCGCGCACCAAGCTGCTGGTGATCAACAGCCCGTCCAATCCGACGGGTGTCGCCTACAGCGCTGCCGAACTGGCTGGGTTGGGCGAGGTGCTGCGCCGCTATCCTCAGGTCTACATCGCCACCGACGATATGTATGAGCATATCCAGTGGACGGAGGAAAAATTCCACAACATCCTGAACGTCTGCCCAGATCTGTACGACCGTACCATCGTGCTGAATGGGGTATCGAAGGTGTATTCGATGACCGGTTGGCGCATCGGCTATTGTGGCGGTCCCAAGGACTTGATCAATGCCATGACCAATATCCAGTCCCAGAGCACCTCCAACCCCACCTCCATTTCTCAGGTGGCGGCGGAAGCGGGATTGAATGGCGATCAATCCTGCGTCGCGATGATGACTAAAGCTTTCAAGGAACGGCACGACTACGTGTATGGCGCGCTGAAAGCGATGGACGGCGTTGAAGTCGCACCGGCCGATGGCACCTTCTACATCTTCCCCAGCTTCCAGAAAGTGATCGAGCGGCTGGGTCTGGCCAATGATATTGCCTTCGCCGAGCTGCTGTTGAATCAAGGTGGGGTGGCGCTGGTGCCTGGCTCGGCCTTTGGCACCGAAGGTTGTGCCCGCATCTCCTTCGCCACCAGCATGGCCAATCTCACCAAAGCGATGGAACGTATCCAGCGCGTGGTCGCGGGCTGAAGAGCGCGACATCATGCCGAACTACCTGATCGCGCCCTCGATTCTATCGGCTGACTTCGCCCGACTCGGAGCGGAGGTGGATGCTGTACTGGCGGCGGGCGCAGATTGGGTGCATTTCGACGTGATGGACAATCATTACGTCCCCAATCTCAGCGTTGGCCCCTTAGTTTGCGCGGCATTGCGCAAGCATGGGGTCAGCGCGCCGATTGACGTGCACCTGATGGTTCGGCCGGTGGATCGCATCATCCCCGACTTCGCCGAGGCTGGTGCCACCTACATCAGCTTCCACCCGGAGGCCAGCGACCATATCGACCGCAGCCTGCAACTGATTCGCGACTGTGGCTGTCGCTCTGGGTTGGTGTTCAACCCTGCCACGCCTCTGGACACTTTAAAATACGTGATGGATAAAGTGGATATGGTGCTGCTGATGGCGGTCAATCCCGGCTTTGGTGGCCAAAGCTTTATCGATAGCACCTTCAAAAAATTGCATGAAGCTCGGCAATTGATCGACGACAGCGGTTATCCGATCCGCCTGGAAGTGGACGGCGGAATTAAGATCGACAACATCCGGCTCATCGCCGAAGCGGGCGCTGATACCTTCGTCGCCGGTTCGGCGATCTTTGGCACTCCCGACTATCGAGCCACCATCGCCGCCATGCGTGCTGAATTGAACCAAGTGGGTCATCGTCATGTTTGAACAGATCGCCGCCGTATTCTTCGATCTCGACGGCACTTTGGTGGATAGCGTTCCCGATCTCACGGCGGCGCTGAATGTCATGCTGCAACAACTGGATTTGCCAAAGCGAAAGGAAGCGCAGGTACGGACCTGGGTCGGTAACGGCATGGATACCCTGATTCGCCGTGCCTTGGTCGGCGAAATGGATGACAGTGGGGCCGACCCCGCACTGTTCACACGCGCCGAACCCCTCTATCGGGCGGCCTACGCCGAGCATGTCAGCGTCTACAGCTCGCTCTATCCAGGCGTCGTCGAAGGATTGGCCCAACTGCGAGCCATGGGTTTACCGACCGCCTGCGTCACCAATAAACCGGTGGTATTCGCCAAGCCCTTATTGGAACGGCTCGGTATCGGCGATTTCTTCGTCACCGTGGTTGGCGGCGATTGCGTCCCCCAACCTAAACCGGCCCCGGATGCGCTGCTGTTGTGTGCGGAACGACTTGGCGTACCGATTACGCAAGGACTGATGGTCGGCGATTCGATCAACGACGTGAGCGCCGCCCGCAACGCCGGTTGTCCGGTGGTGTGTGTGCCCTACGGTTATAACCATGGTCACGACATTCGTGAGGCGGTGCCGGATGCTGTGATCAGCTCCATCGCCGAACTGCCCGCCCTATTGCGAAAGACGCGCTGATGTCGCCGCACCTGCTCCCCCGCCCCGTGTGTCGGAAACCGGTCCCGGATTTTCGATGGCGTCGTCCCGATTGATGCCCACGAATCAACGCCGTTTTCCGTTTCCATTACCCGAGGCTGTCTCTGTCCATGACCCCGACTCAATTTCAACGCCTGGTTGGCGAAGGCTTCAATCGCATCCCGGTCGCCCGCGAAGTGCGGGCCGACTTCGATACTCCGCTGAGCACTTATCTCAAGCTGGCCGATGCACCGTACAGCTATCTACTGGAATCGGTGCAAGGCGGTGAAAAATGGGGCCGCTATTCGATCATCGGCTTGCCTTGCCGCAAGATCATTCGGGTGCGCGGTCAGCGGATCACCGTCGAGCACGCCGGGGAAATCGTCGAAACGCTGGAATGCGCCGACCCGCTGAGCTGGATTCAGGATTTTCAGAGTCGCTACCGCGTACCGGCTATCTGCGAAGGGCTGCCGCGCTTCATCGGCGGGCTGGTCGGCTATTTCGGTTACGACACCATCCGTTACATCGAACCTCGGCTGGCCTGCTGCCCGAATCCCGATCCGCTGGATAATCCCGATATCTTGCTGCTGGTATCGGAAGATGTGGTGGTGTTCGACAATCTGGCCGGGCGGCTGTTTTTGATCACGCTGGTCGATCCGGCGGTGGAGCGCGCACTGAGCCGCGCTGAGCAACGGCTGGATGAGTGGGTGGAGAAACTGCGTGCTCCCTGCTCGTTCTATGCGCCGCGCCATTCCGGCACTAAGACGAGCGACATCGAATTCGTTTCCGGCTTTACCCAGCAAGGCTTCGAAAATGCGGTTGAGCGGATTAAAGACTACATCCTGGCTGGCGACTGCATGCAGGTGGTGCCCTCACAGCGACTGAGTGCGCCGTTTCGAGCGGCGCCGCTCGATCTGTATCGGGCGCTACGCGGACTGAATCCCTCGCCCTACATGTATTTCCTACACATGGGCGATTTTCACATCGTCGGTTCTTCGCCGGAAATCCTGACTCGACTGGAAGACGGTCTGCTGACGGTGCGCCCGATTGCCGGTACGCGCCGCCGGGGTGCCACCGAAGAACAGGATCGGGAGTTGGAAGCAGAGATGCTGGCCGATCCCAAAGAACTGGCGGAGCATCTGATGCTGATCGACCTGGGCCGCAACGATGTGGGTCGGGTCAGCGAAATCGGCAGCGTGCAATTGACCGAGAAAATGGCGGTCGAGCGCTACTCGCATGTCATGCACATCGTATCCAACGTCACCGGGCGCTTGCGGCCTGAATTGAGCGCCATCGACGCGCTACGTGCCACCTTTCCGGCCGGTACGCTCAGCGGCGCGCCCAAGATTCGGGCGATGGAGATCATCGACGAACTGGAGCCGGTCAAGCGCGGGGTGTATGCCGGTGCGGTTGGTTATCTCTCCTGGTCCGGCAACATGGATACCGCCATCGCCATCCGCACCGCCGTGCTCAAGGACGGGATGCTGCACGTTCAAGCCGGAGCGGGCATCGTCGCCGACTCCATCCCGGAAAGCGAATGGGAAGAGACCATGAACAAGGGTCGCGCCCTATTCCGCGCAGCAGCGTTGGCCGAACAGGGATTGGATGAGCCGAAAGTAGTCGATGAAGAGAGCTGAATCTCAAAAATCGTCACTCCCGCGCAAGCGGGAGTCCAGAACCGACGACACCCAAGGACTCCTGGATTCCCACTTGCGTGGGAATAATGTTGTCGCCTTCAATC
>JACSSB010000160.1 GCA_014879435.1 Phycisphaerales bacterium | reverse complement strand
GTCATCGCAATGATCGACGAGGATGTCCTGACCAGAACCGGTGTAGACATTCGCGGCAAGTTTTTCACCCACGATGAGACTTTCGGTGCGCGGATTCCGGTCTCAGGTTATATGAGTCCCGAAATGACTCTATTCGTGCTTAAGCTGATGATGAAAGGGGCGAGTGTCGTTCCCATCACCGAGCACGGCGAGGAGCCGATTCCTTACGGGATATCGGTAGTGGCGCCTTTCGCCGATCAGGCATTGAACACGCTGCAAATCACGGAAGGAATCGCACGCCTGGGCCGACAATTTCTCACCCCGACCCAGCGTGACCGATACAACTTAGAGCGTGACGCCGCGATCAGGCAGCGCGATGCTGCTTTGGCAGCCGGTAATGACCCGGCCACGCTTCCCGCCGTCCCTCCCGCACTGGACCCAATCAACGACTACGCCCACTTCGTGGAAAAGCCGCTGAGCTTGCGTGACTTAGTACGTGATAGCTATCCACGCCCCAAGCAAGGCGATACGGTGCGGGACGATTTCACGGCACGACTCCAACCGGATTTGGAGGCGTTGGATCGCTTCATCGGCATGGGCTGGGTTGGTGGTGGCGGCGCGGTCGACGACTTTGGGAATAACACGCGGGACTGGATGCTGCTCGAAGCGTTCATCAAGGGCGGCAAGCCCGTGGTTGGTATTTGTTACGGTGCGATTGCGATGGCTCAGGTGAAGGACTCGCTCACTGGCGCGTACCTCCTGCAAGGCCATTTTGCGACTGGTCATGGCGACGCCGACAATTACACGGAGTATACGGCGACCATGAACCTGGACGGCAGCTATCATGCGGCGGTCAGCGGTGCTGCCCCGGTCCACCTGAGCGATATGCTGAAGCAGGCAATCGGCTTGGAAGAAGGCGGCTACGTCATGGAGCTGGGCCAAGCGCCGATGGCCGTTCTGAGCGGCGGCAAGATCATCACCGGAAACACTGTCGAGGATGGCGACAGCGCCGCAGATCTCTTGCTGGCCAGTCAGCTCGGTGGCCTGACGGGTGACTACTTCATCGCGGGTGATGGGCGCGGGCGGGTTCTGACGAAAGATGATCCCGCGATTCAGCGCGTGACACGGTAGAGATCGGGCGTACATCGCGTCATGGCTGCGTCATGGCTGCGTTGTGCCTGCCTGAAACGCTATTTGCCCATCACTCATGAGAGACATCAACCTTCCCAAAAGAAACTGAGCGATACTCAAAGGAAGATCGCCCAGAATAACCACATCGCGGGGTCGCTTCAAAACCCAGTCATGGTACCTTCTCTTCAAAGCGATTGCGGTTCCTTGAACGCTACAAGCATGGCTTGATCACACCATGAGTACTAGCAATGTCATTACCCGCACCAAAATTCAAGCCGAGCTTATCGGCACCCTATTCCGTCCAGCCCCTATCGCCATTATTGTCCATATCCTTTTTAGCACCCTGCTGGTTACTCTACTCTGGGGCAAGGCGTCTCATTCCATACTGCTGATTTGGCTGGCTCTAATCTATTGCTTAACATTGGCTCGGTGTATTTTGATCCATGCCTATCAACGGCGCTTACCCACTTTAGAAGTCATACCACGTTGGGGAACGGCAGCAGCCATTTTATCCTGGCTTTTCGGCCTGGCCTGGGGCACCGCACCCATCCTCTTTCTGGACCCGGCGCGACCGGCAAGTTTGATCATCATCACCGTGATCATGGTTGGCTTGAACGCTCAGGCTCTGATGGCCGTGGCGTCTTATCCGCCCGCGCACTTTGCCTCGGTGCTGGCTTTGCTTTCGCTAATCACGGTATTGCTATTACGCGAGGGAACGATGGGCACCGAGGTCGCCCTGCTGGTGAGCCTGAATCTGGCAGCGAGTTTGTTTTATGCCAGGAATATCTACAAAACACTCGATCATTCCCTGCGACTGCGCTTCGAAAACACCGCCTTGCGGCGCGAGACCGAGGAAAAATCGGCCCTGCTGGAAAGCACGTTGCAACATATCCAACAGGGGATCAGCCTCGTTGATCGGGAAAACCAACTGCGGATGTGGAATCAGCATTTTCTAGATCTGCTTGGACTCAGCCAGCATCAAATCACGATCGGTCAGAACCTCAGCACAATCCTGAGTGCCGCCGATCCGCCGTTAACACGCATTCAACAGGAACAGACCGAGTATCGCCGTACAGATGGCGTCATCATTGAAATTCGGCAAAACACCATGCCCGATGGCGGCTGGGTACTGAGCTATACCGATATCAGCGAACTCAAGCGCCGCGAGGAAGCGCTGGATCTCGCACGCCAGGAAGCCGAACGGGCCAACGCGGCCAAAACCCGCTTTTTAGCGACTGCCAGTCACGACCTGCGCCAACCCATTCATGCCCTGGGTCTATTTTTCGCCAATCTGGCAGAGCGTGTTCGCAACCCGGAAACCGCGCCGCTGATCAAACAGATCGAGGATTCGATTGAGGCCATCGATACCATGCTCAACGCCCTGCTGGACATTTCCAAGCTGGATGCTGGAGTGGTCCATCCTCATGTCGGTCCTGTGGTCGTGGCTGATCTGTTCAAGCGCTTGGCGACCGAATATCAATCCCATGGCATCAATCCTTTTGGTGTCGTGTTGGAACGCCGACTGTTCAAGCGCTCTGAAACCGAGCACCGCCCCACTGTCCGGGAAACCAACAATATTCTGCGGATGCGCCCCAGCCCGGTCGTCGTGCAGAGTGACCCGGCCATGTTGGAGCGGATTCTGAGAAATCTGATTTCCAATGCCTTGCACTACACCCAAAATGGCCACGTTCTGGTGGGCACTCGCCGTCTGCGCGACCAACTGCGTATTGAAGTCCACGATACTGGTCCCGGCATCCCCAGCGATCAACTGGACAATATCTTCCTAGAATTTCATCAGTTGGGTAATCCAGAGCGGGATCGGCGCCAGGGACTGGGACTGGGCTTGGCCATCGTCAAGCGGCTGGCAGCCCTGCTGGGGCATCACATCGCGGTTCGCTCACATCTAGGGCGAGGCTCCTGTTTTTCCATCACTTTGCCCATCGTCCATGAATCTGCGTCCTACCTTGCTGCTTCGCCGGTAATGGCCGCTGGCCGGGAGCTGCAAGATCGCCGCATACTGATGCTGGACGACGACATCGCCGTGCTGGAAGCGATGGAAGGATTGCTGCAACACTGGGGTTGCAGCGTCATCACCGCCGCTTCCCTGGAAGAAGCCAGGGAAAAACTGAAAGCCGGTGCGCCACCTCCCGAATTGCTGATCGTGGATTATCGCCTGCGTGGTGATCTTTCCGGTCTTGAAGCTGTGGAGATCCTGCAAAAAAATCTGCGTCGCTATGTGCCAACCCTGATTATTACTGGTGATACCTCTCCCGACCATCTACGCGAGGCAGAAGCCAGCGGTTATCCCCTGCTGCACAAACCGGTTCAGCCCGCCAAACTGCGTGGGGTTCTGCGTCACCTGATTCGCGTGTACGAACGCGATTCCCTGAATTAACGTCCCAGATCAGTGGTCGGTATCAACCCTCGCCGGGTAGCCTCGATCACTGTCTGGGTACGATTGCCGGTATTCAGCACCCGCATGATGGCGGTTACGTGCAGCTTTACTGTACCTTCCGCTAAGTTCAGGTGCCTGCAAATTCCCTTATTGGACAAACCCTGGCCCATCAGATGCAGCACCTCTATCTGCCGGGGGGTAAGCCCATGGAGGCCCCCCTCTCCGGCGGGTAGCGGCATGGTGATCTGAGTCGAGGCGATAGGCAACGCCTCCAAGGCCGCCAGTAGGGCGGGTGGAACGTACACCTCGCCCGCCAGCACCAAGCGCAAGGCCGCGATCATCTCGTGACTGCTGGAGGATTTCGGAATGTATCCCATCGCGCCCGCTTCCAGGGCCTGACGGACTGCGGTGGGTTCCTCCGAGGCAGATAAGATCACCAGGGGTACGGTCGGTATCAGCCCATGCAATTCAGGCAGGGCGGATAAGCCATTCAAACCCGGCATGGCTAAATCCAGCAGGATCAAATCCAAGTCGTTGTAATGCGCGGATAGACTGATCGCTTCCCTCGCAGTCGATGCTTCGATCACCACGGCCGTACTGTCGAATTGCCTGAGTACATGCAGAAGCGCTTCGCGGAACAAGGTGTGATCGTCGACCAGGAGGATACGCATTACTATTACCTCAGCTAATGTCAGCGTAACCGCACAGTTCCTCCCTTTAGCAAAGGAGGGTTAGGGGGATTTAAGTTTGGGTTGTTGTGCGAAATCCCCCCGACTCCTCTTTGTCAAAGAGGGAGGTGAATGCTTATATCTGAATTAAGGACAAAAGATATGCAATTGCGGACCATCGCATGGTTAATTCCGAGTCGTTGGTTTTTCGCAATGCGCCGCACCTAGCACGGTCCATGCTGGGCTAAAATCAGGCTCTTTCGGTGGTTCCAACTGCTGGAATTGATGAACGACTACATAGCCGGTGGAACAGGAAATCCAAGCGGTCAGTGTGTGTTCGTCACCGCCGGAACCACCTGCCGCCACCTCGGTTCGATAGCGCGCAACGACATTGCCCAGATGTTTCGTCTCTGGCCATGCGCCGGGAGGTTCGTCAATGCGCAAGACGATTTCGATCTCCAATGGATTACGCATCGATGCGGCATCTGGCGGCTCAATGCGAAATCCCGCCTCGCTTTCCTCGACTTGAAAAGCACCATCGGGTAAAGCCAGCGTCAAGCCGTTTGCGTGTTTGAATTGCATCGCTTTTACCGTTGAATGAGTGACCGCTTGAGAAGGCGTACCAGAATTATCGGAGCACGCGATCATGGTCATCGCGAGCACGATGATGACGAGTGGATGCTTGGCTGAAACTATCCTCATCGCTTAAAAAATCCCACTCGCTAATACGTCACGATAGGCTTCAAGGACAAAATTGCCCCAGCCCATCGAAACCCGATCATCCCAGGGCGCAGAAGTGTATTCGGAACCCAGTGCTCGGATATTGTCATCCGGCCAAGTCCGGGAGTTGGCGGCGTAAGCCGCCAGATTGATTCCGGGAAAGGCGCGTTTGGTCCTCGGTAGCGCGGTGATGGAGCGCCCCGCCGCACGGTTGGCAACCAACCGAATATATTTGGCGACCGCAAAAATGTTGAATTCGTCCGAAGCCAGCAACATGGCGGTGCAGGTATGGTTCAGGGATGACCGAAAGGATGATGACAGCAGATCCGAGAAGAGATCTTCACCTTTGGCGGTGGAAACAACCACTTGACCGAGTCCAATCGAGGTATTGGCTTGCATGAGGCTGGTTGCGGCGGTTAGATCCTTGGCATCTTCGTTGCGCGACTGATCGCGTTGCTCAGCTAGGATGAACGCCGCCAGCAGTGCCGGATGCAAGTTGTGCCGATCCGCCGCCAGCCGCATCACATCCGCACGTGCGGGAAGCCGCGCAC
>JACSSB010000382.1 GCA_014879435.1 Phycisphaerales bacterium | reverse complement strand
GATTATCTGGTGATCAACGATCAATTTGCGACGGCGTTGGACGCTTTGCGCGCCATCGTGATCGCCAATCGCCAGCGCCAAGCGATACAGCAGGAACGACAACGGGAATTACTACAGTCGCTATTGTCATAATTGATTGTTTTAATTAATATACTCGGTTCCTTCTTTACACTAAATGCGGAGTAACCGCCTCAATGGCTCGAATCACCGTTGAAGATTGTCTGAATCAGGTGGACAACCGCTTCGAACTGGTACTGATCGCCGCACGCCGCGCCCGCGATCTGGCATTAGGCCGGGAAGCATTCGTCCCCTGGGAAAATGATAAGCCCACCGTCGTTGCGCTACGGGAATTAGCTGAAGGCAAGCTGGATCATCTGGTCCAGGCCAAATATCGTCAACAGCCCCCCGTCACCGAGTTCGAGTCGCCGCTGCCTGCCACTCCTACCGACTCTCCACCAGAACCGGACTGAAAACAGCCGCTTTCGAGCTTGCGGGAGGATCGAATCTTGTTGAATGCGATGCCGTGGGAAGCCCGAGACCCCATCCAGCCGTTGCGAAAACTCGCTGTCGATGAGGAATGGCTGGATGATTTACGTCAGCGCATCGAGAGGCTCTGCGAGATCGCCAGTGAATATCTCGATTCAGACCAGGTCGATTGCCTGCGTGAGGCGTGCTACTTTGCCGCCGAGGCTCACTCCGGTATCTACCGCAAGAGCGGCGAACCCTATATTTTTCATCCGCTGGCGGTAGCGTGCATACTCGCCAACGTCCGCTTCGATCACATCACGCTACAAGCGGCCTTGCTGCACGATGTCATCGAAGACACCCACTACAGCAAGGAACAACTTAGCGCTTACTTTGGAGCGGAAGTTGCCGATTTAGTGGATGGTGTCAGCAAGCTGACTCAAATCCACTTCAACTCCAAACTGGAAGCGCAGGCCGAAAATTTCCGCAAGATGTTCCTGGCTATGGCCAAGGATCTGCGGGTGATCATGATCAAGCTGGCCGATCGCCTGCACAATATGCGCACTCTTGACGCCATGCGCCCGGAATCGCGCCGTCGTATCGCCCGCGAAACCCTGGAGATCTATGCCCCTATCGCCGGCCGACTGGGCATGAATCATCTGTGCCAGGAACTGGAAGATCTGGGTTTCAAACATCTTCATCCACTGCGTTATCGAATCTTGCAGGATGCGGTGCGCAAACTCAGCGGTAACCGCCGCGAAATCGTTAGCCAGTTGGAAGCCAACATCGATACCCGGCTGCGTGACGAGGGCATTCAGGCCCGAACCATGGCGCGTGGCAAGCATCTGTGGGGTATCTACCAAAAGATGCGCGCCAAGCATCTGCCCTTCAAGGACGTCTACGATGTCTATGCGGTGCGCATCGTGGTCGATACCGTAGATGCCTGCTATCGGGTACTCGGGGTGATGCACAATCTGTACAAGCCGTACATGAACCGCTTCAAGGACTATATCGCCATCCCGAAGGCCAACGGTTATCAGTCACTGCACACCGTGCTATTTGGCCCCAACAGCGTCCCGATTGAAGTACAAATCCGCACTGAGGAAATGCATGTCATGGCCGAAGTCGGCGTGGCCGCGCATTGGCGCTATAAATCGGGTGACGGCCAGGGTCATCATACCCAGCAACGGGCACGCGAATGGTTGCAAAAGCTGCTGGATATGCAGCGCCGCGCCGGCAATCCAATCGAGTTCCTGGAAAGCGTTAAGGTCGATCTGTTCCCCGACGAAATTTATGTCTTCACTCCACGCGGCGAAATCATCCAGCTACCACGCGGCGCCACCGCCGTGGACTTTGCTTACGCCATCCACTCCGATGTCGGCAACACCTGCGTGGGCGCCAAGGTGGAACGGCGACTGGTGCCGCTGCGCACACCGCTGACTACCGGCCAGACCGTGGAAGTCATCATCACGCCTACCGCTCGTCCCAACCCCGCTTGGCTGAATTTCGTAATCACCGCCAAGGCGCGCTCCAGCATTCGCCACTATCTCAAGCACTTGCAGCGTGAAGAAGCGGTTCTGCTCGGCAAGCGCTTGCTGGAAAAAGCATTGACCGGGCGGATCAACGGGCTGGGCGAGCTACCCGCAGAGCGGGTTCGCACCCTCTTGCGCGAATTTAATCTGAATCACTTCAACGATCTGCTGGCTGATATCGGGCTGGGTAACCGGTTCGCAGCATTGATCGCTAAACGGCTGTTACCGGAGGATGACGAGGACGAAGCGAATCCGCCAGACACTAGCGCGCAGCCGCTCTTGATCAAAGGCACCGAAGGTACGGTAGTCAGTTTCGGCAAGTGTTGCCGACCGCTGCCGGGTGACACCATCATCGGTTATCTCAATACGGGACGCGGCATCGTCATCCATCGAGATAATTGCAAGAACGTCGCCAGCTATAAGAAAAATCCCGAAAAATGGATCGAGGTGGAATGGGAACAGCGGCCCGGTGCGGACTTTAGCGCCGAACTACGGCTCGATGTGACTAACAAACGCGGGGTTCTGGCGACCATCGCCGCCGCTATCTCCGCCACCGACACCAACATCGAAACTATCAACACCAGCGAACGGGATGGCACCACCACCACGGTGCATTTGCTGCTCAATGTCCACGACCGGGCGCATCTAGCCCGAGTGATGCGCCAATTGCGCACCCTGCCAGAGACGGTGCGATTGGCTCGGCGCGGCTGATGCTCTCACCTTAATCGCCGACCTGAGGATGTAAGGAGGATGTGAGAAAGCGTGCATACGCAGTAATCATCCCTCCATCCTCACCGATCATCCTCACCGAAAATATCGATAAGGAATACCCGATCATGCCCCGTGAAATCATTGAGACCAATCAAGCTCCCGCCGCCATCGGCACCTATTCCCAGGCGGTCAAGATCGATCACACCGTCTATCTGTCCGGCCAGATCCCGCTCGACCCGGCCACCATGCAATTGGTGGAAGGTGGCATGGACGCACAGATTCACCGGGTGTTCGATAATCTGGCGGCAGTGGCGCACGCTGCAGGTGGCAGCCTGGACGATACGGTCAAGCTCAACGTATTCCTGACCGACCTCAGCCACTTCGCTCTGGTCAACCAGATCATGGCCGAGTATTTCCAGAAACCGTATCCCGCCCGCGCGGCAATCGGTGTCGCGACCTTGCCACGCGGCGCTCAGGTGGAAATGGACGCGGTGCTGGTCCTGCAGGATTAGGGCATCAGATGGATACCATGGACATGATCATGTGCATGCCCATAGCCTGACGGTGGCAAGGCTGGATCACTGAATGCAACCGATACCGATGCACTACCTCAGACCCAACCACAGGACCGTATGCAGGTGATGGTGCCGAAGCGAAGATCGTCATCGACCGTATGAGCGAGGATTCGAAGGTACGGGAAATGGCGCGGTCACCGACCTACGAATCCCTACCGATCACCGCACTCAAGGGCGTCGGACCAAAATTAGCGGATCGACTGCGACATCTGGGCCTGCATACTGCCACCGATGTACTGCTCCACCTCCCGCTGCGCTATCAGGACCGGGGGCACATCACCGCCATCGACCAGTTGCAACCCGGTGTAGAAGCGCAGATCGAAGCGATGGTCACTGGCAGCAAGGTGACGACACGCGGACGACGTTTTCTGTTATGCCATTTGGACGATGGCAGTGGCAGACTGACCCTGCGCTTTTTCCATTTCAGCCCCGCCCAGCAGCAATGGCTCGGCCAAGCGGGTACGCGACTGCGCTGCTTCGGTGAGGTTCGTTCCAGTTACGGCGGTGGGTTGGAAATGATCCATCCCGAATGCCGCCGACTGGAGATAGCAGACCCCTCGCCCGTGGATCAGCACCTGACCCCGGTTTATCCCGCCACCGCCGGTCTACAGCAATTCACCTTGCGTGGTTTGGCCGAACAAGCGCTGGAGCAGATGGATGCGGCGGCACTACTGCCAGAATGGCTGCCACCGATCTTATTAGCGCAACTACAACTGCTCCCCATCACCGATGCCGTTCGGCACCTGCATCAG
Source organism: Phycisphaerales bacterium (assembly GCA_014879435.1). GTDB lineage: Bacteria > Pseudomonadota > Gammaproteobacteria > Competibacterales > Competibacteraceae > Competibacter. Next base: position 1,440 of record JACSSB010000382.1, on the reverse strand, counting down.
CCACCACTGGGAACAGCGGTGGCAGAATTGGAAAGCGGCCGTCATCCCGCTCGGCGGCGACTGGCTTTCGAGGAACTACTGGCGCATCAACTTAGTCTGCGGCGGCTACGCGAGCGGACGCGCCGCCAAGCCGCACCATCATTGAGCGCTGGGGGATTGAGCCAGCGCTTTGTGGAGCAACTACCGTTTACTCTCACCGCAGCTCAACAACGGGTACTGGGGGAAATCATCGCCGATCTTGCTCAGTCCCGCCCGATGATGCGGCTACTACAGGGCGATGTTGGTTCTGGCAAAACGGTAGTGGCTGCCGCCGCCGCGCTACGCGCTGTGGAAAACGGTGCGCAAGCCGCGTTGATGGCACCCACCGAACTGCTGGCAGAACAACATCATCGCAACTTGTGCACTTGGCTCGAACCCTTAGGTATCGAAGTAGTCTGGCTGACTGGACGATTAACGGGCAAAACACGTCGTCAGACCTTGGAGCGACTAGCTGCCGGTACGGCACGGATCGCAGTCGGTACCCATGCACTCTTTCAAGAGACAGTCGCCTTCGCTAAGCTGGCCCTGGCGATTGTGGACGAACAACACCGCTTTGGCGTCCATCAGCGCTTGGCCTTGCGCGAAAAGGGCCGCTTTGGCGAACACTGCCCGCATCAGCTGATCATGACCGCAACCCCGATTCCGCGTACTCTGGCGATGAGCGTCTACGCCGATCTCGATACCTCGACCCTGGACGAACTACCGCCGGGTCGCCTGCCGGTCACCACCGTGGCCGCACCCGATAGCCGCCGCGACGAGGTGATCGAACGGATTCGCCGCGCCTGTCGCAGCGGTCGCCAAGCCTACTGGGTCTGTCCACTGATCGAGGAATCCGAAGCTCTGCAATGCCAAGCCGCAACCGTGACCGCCGAACGACTGGCGGAGCGCTTACCAGAATTACGCATCGGTCTGGCCCACGGTCGCTTGTCCGGTACCGCCAAGGAAGCAACGATGGCAGCGTTTAAGGCTGGTCAACTGGATCTACTGGTCGCCACTACGGTGATCGAAGTGGGTGTCGATGTGCCCAATGCCAGCCTGATGATCATCGAAAACGCCGAGCGGCTCGGTCTGGCACAACTGCATCAGTTGCGCGGGCGGATCGGGCGTGGCACGACCGCCAGCAGTTGCGTGTTGCTCTATCGGCCACCGCTATCACGAACTGCGCACGCCCGGCTAGCGGTGCTGCGCGCCTGTCACGATGGCTTCGAAATCGCCCGCCGCGACCTGGAGCTGCGTGGCCCTGGCGAGGTACTCGGTACCCGTCAGACCGGTGAGCAAAGCCTGCGAGTGGCCGATTTGCTGCGCGATCAAGATCTGTTGAGCGCCGCCCGCTACGCTGCCGACCGACTGCTGCACGATCACCCCGAACGCGTAGAACCGCTGATCCGACGCTGGGTCGGT
>JACSSB010000379.1 GCA_014879435.1 Phycisphaerales bacterium | reverse complement strand
CCCGCTTCGTTAATACCTTCTTGCAAGACCTGACCGGATTTATCCTCGCGGTAGTACATCAGTTGATCGGCATCCTGTGGCCGATACAACTGGCCGACCGCAGAGTAAATGCCGAGCTGGCGGAACAAGCCTTCCATGCCGAAGGTGCGGGACTCGTCAGGAACGATGGGGACGATGAACTTGCCGATGGCTTTATCGCGCAACAGGGTACCGAGCATTTGCACGAAAGCCATGGTGGTCGAAATGGTGCGCTCACCGGAGGCGTGCAGTAATCGGTCGAAGGCGGACAGCGGTGGGATTTCGAGCGACGTGGATTTGGTGCGACGGTGCGGCAGGTAGCCACCCAACGCCTCACGGCGTTCGTGCAGGTATTTCTTTTCTGGGCTGCCATCGGCCAGGGTCAAGAATGGAATCTTGTCGAGATCATCGTCGCTGACTGGAATCTGGAAACGGTCGCGGAATTGACGCAGCGCGTCGGCGGTCATCTTCTTGGCTTGGTGGGCGATCATCTGTCCTTCGCCCGATTCGCCCATACCGAAACCCTTGACCGTCTTGGCCAGAATCACGGTCGGCTGACCCTTATGCTTGACCGCTTCGGCGTAAGCCGCATAGACCTTGGTGGAGTCGTGGCCACCCCGACGCAGCGCCCAGATGTCGTCGTCGGTCATGTCAGAGACCAGTTCCTTCAGCTCTGGATATTTGCCGAAGAAGTGCTCGCGGATGTAGGCACCGTTCTTGGAGCGGAAATCCTGATACTCGCCATCCACACATTCTTCCATGCATTGCAGCAGGAGGCCGGTCTTATCCTTCTCCAGCAGTCGATCCCAGCCCCGGCCCCAGACGGTCTTGATCACGTTCCAGCCAGCGCCGCGGAATACCGATTCCAGTTCCTGGATGATCTTGCCGTTGCCGCGCACCGGGCCGTCCAGGCGTTGCAGGTTGCAGTTGATGACGAAGACCAGATTATCCAGATGCTCGCGCCCAGCCATGGAAATCGCGCCCAGCGATTCCGGTTCGTCGGTTTCGCCGTCGCCAAGGAAGGCCCAGACTTTGCGATTTTCGGTATTGGCGAGGCCGCGTCCTTGCAAGTATTTCAGGAAGCGGGCCTGATAGATCGCCATCAGTGGCCCCAAGCCCATCGAGACGGTGGGGAACTGCCAAAATTCCGGCATCAACCAGGGGTGCGGGTAGGACGACAGGCCCTTGCCTTCGGTTTCCTGGCGGAAATGGAGCAACTGGTCTTCGGTCAGACGGCCTTCAAGGAAGGCGCGGGCGTAGAAGCCAGGCGCGGAATGACCCTGGAAATAGATGAGATCGCCACCATGCTGCTCGGAAGCGGCATGCCAGAAATGCTCAAAACCGATGTCGTACAGCAGCGCAGAGGACTGGAAGCTGGCGATGTGGCCACCCAGTTCCGACGATTCCTTGTTGGCACGAAGAATGATCGCCACCGCGTTCCAGCGGACTGCGGAGCGGATTTTATGCTCGATGTCGCGGTTGCCCGGAGTCCGTTCTTCCTTCTCGACCGGGATGGTATTGCGATAGGCGGTATTCAGCGACGAGGGGATATAAATGCCTTGGCGCCGCGCTTCCTGCACCAATTTGTCCACCAAAAAATTGGCTCGTTCTGAGCCTTGGTATTGCTGGACGGCTTTTAGCGCTTCCAGCCATTCTTGTGTTTCCAGTGGATCGAGATCGCGGTTGATTGTCACTATTCTTCTCCTCGGGTATTGGTTAGGGAGTTCACGCGCGAGAATACTGCATGGATGAATCACATCGCCATGCTTCAAAGGTGATAGATAAGGATGGACAAGTTATCCATTCATCGTGAGTGCCGAAACGATACTCAGCTAAACCCTGCTTGCAGTGCGGGCAACAGTCCACGACAGCTAGCATGTAGTTGGATCGTAGAAAAGCGGGCTTAATTCGCCCGCTATTATTAATCCGCCTTTTATTATGGTGAATGGAGGTTTTTCCATTCAGTCCCTATTGAGCATAGGCTTGGATGGCAGTTAAGGCGATGGTAAATACGATATCGTCCACCAGCGCGCCACGCGAAAGATCGTTCACCGGCTTGCGCAGTCCTTGCAGCATGGGGCCGATGGAGACCAAATGCGCACTACGTTGCACCGCCTTGTAAGTGGTGTTGCCGGTGTTGAGATCGGGGAACACGAACACCGTGGCCCGACCAGCTACTGGAGAATTGGGTGCTTTCTGGCGGCCCACTTCCATCACCGAAGCCGCGTCGTATTGCAGCGGGCCATCGATGAGCAGATCGGGATCTTTTTCTTTGGCCAGCACGGTCGCCGCCCGCACCTTATCAACATCCGCGCCGACACCGGAACTGCCGGTGGAATAACTGATCATGGCGACACGCGGTTCGATACCGAAGGCCGCGGCGCTGGCGGCACTTTGCAGCGCGATCTCGGCTAGCTCGGTAGCGTTGGGATCGGGGTTGATGGCGCAATCGCCATAGACCAGCACCTGATCGGGCATCAGCATGAAAAACACCGAGGAAACGATGGACGAACCCGGTGCGGTTTTGATCAGTTGCAGCGCTGGCCGTACCGTGTTGGCGGTGGTATGAACCGCGCCGGAGACGAGACCATCGACATCATCTTCCGCCAGCATCATCGTTCCTAGCACCACGGAATCCTGTAGTTGTTCGCGGGCTTGTTCCGAGGTGAGACCTTTACTTTTGCGCAGCTCGACCATGCGTTCCACATAGTGCTCGCGCACATCGTCTGGATTGATGATTTCCAGATTGGACGGTAGGGTGATGCCTTGCGCAGCAGCCACCGTTGCGATGGTGGTGCGCGAACCGAGCAGTACACAGCGTGCGATCTCTTTTTCCGCACAAGCGACGGCGGCACGAACGGTGCGCGGTTCGTCACCTTCCGGCAGCACGATCCGCTTGTTGGCCATGCGCGCTTTCTGAATCAGCCGGTAGCGGAAAGCGGGTGGCGACATTTGGGTCGAAGCGGGCATCCGCACGCTGGCACTGAGCACATCGGCGGAAAGATGCTCGGCTACGGCGTCCAGCACGGCGTTCATGCGCTCGGTGTCATCGGCGGGAACGGCGCTCGAAATATGATCGATCTGGGTGGCCGTGAAGAAACTGTCGGTGTCTACGCCAAGGATGGGTAAACCGCTGTTCTCAAAAGCGTGTGAGGCCAGTTGGCGGATGCGCGGATCGACTTCTGTGCCGTGGGTGAGCACCAGACCAGCCAGCAGGATTCCCTTGCTAGCGGCCAGCGCTGTGGCCAGCATGATGTCATCGCGATCACCCGCACCCATGATGAGCGCACCGGGAACTAGGCGATGGATCATCTCGGCGGCAGAACGGGCGGTGATCACAGTCTCCATTACGCGCCGCGTCGCAATATCCCCCTTGACCAACACTCGGGCACTTAGATGTTGTGCCACATCCAGCGTGCGCGGCGCCCGCAGGGCAGCGTTGTAGGGGATCACGCCCCATGATGCGATGTCGCCCAGCGCTTGATTGGCGGCTTCGAGATCAAATCTGGCCGGGGCTTTGTTGATGATGGCACCCGTGACGTGACAACCGAGTTGGTTCATGCGTAACGCGGTCTGATGGATCTCGTCCACAGCGTAGCCGCTGCGGCCACTGGCGATCAGTACGATCTCAGCTTTGAGGCCACTGGCGACATCGGCGTTCAGGCGCGGAGTGAAGGAGTGGGCGGCTTCGGTGTGCAGTCCCTCCACCACCAGTACATCGGCTCCCTCGGCGGCGCGTAAGCAGAGGCTGACGATATCTTCCAGCAGCTCCGGGTCTTGGCCCGCCGCTAGGCGCTCACCCACTTCGGTAATCGAGAAGGGGGTGGGCGCGTCGATTTGACAGATTTCTCGGGCAAAATGAGTCGAGTGCTCGTTGGCGATATCGTTCTGCGAAACGGGCTTGACGAAGCCGACTCGAAAGCCTTGCCGTTGTAAAACCCGAACCACGCCCAAGGCAATAGAGGTCAGGCCAACATTCTGACGAGTGGGAATCAGATAGAAGATCTGCATGATTTTGACTGCTCTAGGTGAAAGCGAAGTGCTTGAATTTGATCGATAGAAGGGCAAAAGATACAGGTATCTTTGTCCTTTATTGTCGCTTCGATTTCTCCACACACGCTATCGGGGCGCCGCTCAGGGTGACCAGGGCTATCTGCCCTGTTCGACGGCGGCTGAAGACGCCTTCTCATAATTTAAGACGAGGATGTTTCAACGCAGCTTTAACGCGCTTGCTGCTTTAGCCAGCGCTGTGATTTTACCCTAATCGCTTGCCATGATGGTTGCCTTGGGCAGCAACCAGGGGCGTCAACGCAAGCGATATGGGGCAATGCTAGAAAATCTAGGGCATTCGCTTTGGCGAGTGGAACCGCATGTGCCAGATCCTCAATCGCAATGACCGGGATCACCGGTCCAGTGCGCATGATTTCAAGTACGTTCATGGAGTGCTTTCTCTATGAAAAATCAGGATGAAATCAAGTAATGATACAACAGATAACAGACAACTGATGACTTAGCTATGTATATCATAATCAATGAATTATCGTCAAGTTCCAGCAGATCAACAAAGCGATATCATTCATCCTCTTCCAACAAATGGCATTTTTGTAGCCATAACAGTCATATTCAAGACATTGACATCCAGAGGCATTCCCGCAATTAAGCGAACTGATTCGACGACATATTTGACATCCATCATGGATTCTGGAGCAATGCTGCCATTGGCCTGCCGAACGCCCTTTAACATGCGCTCCGAAAGAGAGGTGAGTGCATTCCCAATATCGATCTGGCTGCATGCGATGTTGTATGGACGCCCGTCCAGCGCCAAGGTTTTGGTTAGGCCCGTGATCGCATGCTTGGTGGCGGTATAGGGCGCTGTCAGTGGTCGAGGTGCATGGGCTGAGATCGATCCATTGTTAATGATTCGTCCACCTTGGGGATTTTGTCGTTTCATTAAGCGGAATGCCGCACGTGCGCACAGGAATACGCCTGTCAGGTTTGTATCGACAATTTCTTGCCATTTTTCAATGGCTAACTCGTCAATCTCTACGGCTGGTCCATTAATTCCTGCATTGTTGAACACCACGTCGATACGGCCATAGGATGATTCGATTTTAGAGAACAGATCATCCACGCTGGCGGCGCTTCTAACATCCGTCGAAACGGCGAGTGCCTCTTTATTTTGTGCTCGCGCTTCTTCGGCTAACTCAGTCAATGGTTCTATTCTTCTCCCTGCAAGGACAACGCTATAACCATCATTCAAAAGACCTTGCGCCACGGCCTTACCGATTCCACTTCCCGCGCCCGTCACTAAGGCAATCTTTTTCTGTTTGTCATCCTGGTTCATTTCGCAATTCCTCAATGGATCAATAGGGTCTAGAGGATATCCAGCAAATCAAAAGGCTGGGGTCAGAACCTTGCCCGTCTTGAAGAATGACTCAAGGTTAGCCAGTACTCGGTCCTCCATCGC
>JACSSB010000132.1 GCA_014879435.1 Phycisphaerales bacterium | reverse complement strand
TACATCCCATAAACGGGGACATTACATCCCATAAACGGGGACATTACATCCCATAAACGGGGACATTACGTATTGTAATTTATTGATTTTAAAAGTAAATTCGCACACTAAACATTCTTTAAACATTCTTTTAAACATATTTAAACGCTTTTAAACGAGCGTCGTCGTCGTTTTTCAATGAAAAAACCAAAGTGGTCAAACCCAACGACAGGGACATCTGAAAATCCAGAACAAGGCGATTTTCACCCCTAAACTAAAGACAACGTTTTGGCCCATCAATTCGAGGTAGCCGAGACAAAAATTTTCCCGGTACTACAATCGCCTAGAAAAATGACGATACTGTTTTGATCAGTACTGCCAGCTACCCAATGACAGTGGTACCTGTACCCTGACCCTTGCTGAAAAACGTACTGCGGCCGAATAAAGTCATCCATGGGTGAACGTGTAATCGACCAATGATTCAAGTCTACCGACTCAATTGCCGTATTAAACCGACTGACAGGCGCTTTAAGGCGTTTTTCTACTTATTTCGATCCCTAAGATGGTTTGTTTGGAGAATGTCTCCTGTGGCCTCCTAGCAGGCTTAAAAACGATTGCTGATGAATCACCCGAATCCGAGGATTTTTGGAGACTCGCACCATGCCGTCTCCCAGATCTACGGGTCTGATTCCGGCCTGCTTACCTCCGAGGAGGTATTCCTTCGCGGCGGCTATCCCAGAGGAGGTTTTTGATATGGTGGATATGAAATTATTTCTACCCCGTCCAACCTGAGGTACTTCGCGTGCATGTCCGAGCCGGTAGCCCCGTTTCCACCACTACGCCGCTGGTGGATCGCTTTGGCCGTCAGGTGAACTACGTACGGATTTCGGTGACTGATCGCTGCGATTTCCGCTGTGTCTACTGCATGAGCGAGCGCATGCACTTCTTGCCGCGTGCTCGGGTTCTAACCCTGGAGGAACTGGCAGAGCTGGGGCGTGCCTTCGTCGAACTAGGCATTCGCAAAATTCGTATCACTGGTGGCGAACCGCTGGTACGGAGCAACGTATCCTGGCTATTTCAAGAACTGGGTCGGTTGCGCGCACACGGATTGGCGGAGTTGGTGTTGACCACCAACGGCTCGCAACTGGAACGATGGGCAGTGACGCTCAAGGAAGCTGGAGTGGCCCGACTTAATATCAGCCTAGATAGCCTGAAGCCGGAGCGCTTCCGTCGCATCACCCGGATTGGCGAACTGGAAAAAGTGCTGCGTGGCATCCAGGTCGCCCAAGCCGCCGGTTTTGAGCGCCTCAAGTTGAATGCGGTGATTCTCAAACATCGCAATCACGACGAGGTAATCGATTTGGCTCGTTTCGCTCTTGATCAAGGGCTGGATATCAGCTTCATTGAGGAAATGCCGCTGGGCGTACTCAGTGATCATGATCGCGCCGAAAGCTACTACTCCAGCGATGCCATCCGCGCCGATCTGGAGAAGGTTTTTTCCCTGACGCCTACCACTGAGAGCACCGGAGGCCCTTCACGCTACTATCGGGTTTCGGGAAGCGGTAGCCGCATCGGTTTTATTTCTCCGCACAGTCATCATTTCTGTGGTGACTGTAACCGGGTGCGTGTTTCCGCCGAAGGTCGCTTGCTACTCTGTCTCGGGCAGGAACATTCGGTGGATTTACGTCATGTGCTGCGCGCCCATCCCAGTGATCGCGAACGGCTCAAACAAGCGATCATTGCTGCCATGGCGATCAAGCCGCATGGCCACGAATTTCAGCTCGGCGGTCAACCAGTCATCCTGCGTCATATGAGTCACACCGGCGGCTGAACACTCTGGAGTTTTGCCGCAACGGAAGTGTCAAGGAATCGCCAGCTCCATAGGGAAATGAACAGTTCACTCCCGACCGACTAGACTTTCGATGTGTGGTCGAACGTTTGGTCCTTTGCCTGATGTGAACCCAACCCTTCCAGGAGCACTGCTGATGCCTTCCACGCTGTTTACTCCCCATCAAAATCGCCGCCAATTCCTGAACACGCTGCTAGTTGGTTCCACCGCGCTGGCGTTTGGTGGCTTGATCGGTTCACGTCCAGCCCGCGCCGCTGCTGCCAACCCTTTCACCTTGCCACCACTCCCTTATGCTGAAAATGCGCTGGAACCGGTCATTTCGGCGCGCACCCTCAATTTTCACTACGGTAAGCATCATCAGGGTTATGTGAATAATCTCAATAAGCTGGTGGAAGGTACCTCGCTGGCTGACCAGTCCTTGGTGGAAGTGATCAAAGCGAGTGCTAGTTCCAATCAGACCTTGATCTTCAATAATGCTGCGCAGGTCTGGAACCATAGCTTTTACTGGAACAGTTTGAATCCCAAAGGAGGCGGCAAGCCAAGCGGTGCACTAGCGGAGATGATCGAGAAATCTTTTGGCGGTTTTGAGCCATTCAAGACGGAATTCGCCAAGGCGGCTACCAGCCAGTTCGGTAGCGGTTGGGCTTGGTTGGTGCAGGATGGTGACAAGTTGGCGGTGGTCAAGACCGGCAACGCCGATACTCCGCTGGTGCAGGGCCAGAAACCCTTGCTAACCATTGATGTTTGGGAGCACGCCTATTATCTGGATTACCAGAATCGGCGGGCCGATTATGTCGCTGCTGTGCTGGATCGGCTGATCAACTGGGACTTTGCCGCGCAAAATCTGGCAAGTTGAGATCAATCGTTCCGAGTTCGCACCCAGCCGGGCGGCTCGGGACTCACTGGGAGGGATTCTGCGGTATCAGTCGTTCGTGTGAGACAGTTCATAAATTATTTCGTATCTTGAGCGAATAGCCGCTCAAATTATGTGTAAACTAATCGTCCACCATGAATGTCATATTTCTGGGGGCGATATGAGTGACAAGCAGCCACGATATCATCGCTATGGCCAACCAGCCGGTGGCTGGGGTTCCGCCGCAGCGACTGCAAAAGTATTGATTAAACAAAGCGTTCTTGCCAAAGGATCGCGTGCGCTCTTGTCAATGAACCAGCCCGGCGGTTTCAAATGCCCGAGCTGCGCCTTTCCCGATCCAATCTGCCATCAGCGACTAGAATTCTGCGAAAACGGCGCTAAGGCACTGGCTTTCGAGGCCACTCGATATCGAGTGACTCGCGATTTCTTTGCCACGCATACCGTCAGCGAATTGATGGAGCAATCCGATTACTGGCTAGAAATGCAGGGTCGGCTGACCGAACCGATGCGCTATGACGCAGCCAGCGACAAATATGTACCAGTCAGTTGGAATGACGCTTTCGCGCTGATTGCGAAGCATCTGCGCGGTCTCGATAGCCCCCATCAGGCAGATTTTTACACCTCGGGGCGGACCCTGAATGAGACGGCGTTCCTCTATTCGGTCTTCGTGCGCGAATTCGGGACCAATAACTTCCCCGATTGCTCCAACATGTGCCATGAGCCGACCAGCCGCGGATTGCCCCCCTCGATTGGAATCGGCAAGGGCACCTGCACCATGGTCGATTTCGACCAGACCGAAGCGCTGTTCATCATCGGGCAGAATACTGGCTCCAACTCACCCCGGATGATGACCAATCTGGTCGAAGCACGTAAACGCGGTATCCCCATCGTTGCAGTCAATCCGATGCCGGAGCGGGCGCTGATCAAATTCACCGCGCCGCAAGATGTGGTGCAGATGGCCACCTTTCAGCACACCGACATCGCCAGTGAATTCGTCCATATCAAGATCGGCGGCGATCTGGCGCTGTTCAAGGGAATGATGAAGGTTCTGTTCGAGCGTGACGCCGCTGGCGAGCCGGTGCTGGATCACGCCTTTATCGACGAACATACGGTGGGATTGGAGGCCGTGCGCCAAGACGCGCTGGCGCAGGATTGGGCCGAGATCGTCGAACACTCTGGCGTCAGTGAAGCGCAGATCCGGCGCGTCGCCGAAATCTATATCCGCTCGAACGCGACGATGCTGTGCTATGGCATGGGGTTGACCCAGCATCAGCGTGGGTCTGAGCTGTTACAGCAAGCCTGTAATTTATTATTTTTACGTGGAAATATCGGTAAACCAGGAGCCGGAATCGTACCGATTCGCGGGCACTCGAACGTGCAAGGTGACCGAACCTGCGGTATCGACGAGCAGCCACCAGCCGCATTGCTGGACAATATCGAAAAGGTCTTTGGTTTTGCGCCCCCGCGTGAGCCGGGGCATCACATGTTGAAGGCGGTCGAAGCCATGATGCGTGGCGAGACCCGCGTGTTTTTCGCCATGGGCGGTAATTTCGTGCGGGCGATTCCCGATACCGAACGCTCTTATGCCGCGATGCGCGGGTTGGATCTGAGTGTTGGGGTGAACACCAAGCTGAACCGAGGCCATCTGGTCCATGCTAAGGATGCGTTGATCCTGCCGGTCGTGGCCCGCTCCGAGATCATCCGTACGGCAAAAGGTGAACAAGTACAGTCGATTGAGGACATGGTGGCCAAAGTCACCACCTCGCGCGGGGTGCTGGAACCGGCCAGCCCGGATTGCATGCCCGAGGTCGAGATTATCTGTCGTATGGCCATGGCAACGCTGCCTGCCAGTAAGACTCCTTGGGCCGAGTTTGCTCAGGATTACGCGCTGATCCGCGACTGGATCGCGAAAGTATTCCCGGATATTTACAGCGATTTCAACGAGAAGCTGAAGGACCCCGATGGCTTTCATCTGGATGTCCCACCACATCGACGGGTCTGGCCAACGCCAAATGGCAAGGCGAATTTCCTGCTGCTGCCCGGCCTGCATGTCAATACGCCAGTCGCGGATGCCGCGATGCTGCGTCTGGCGACCGTACGCTCACACGATCAATTCAATACCACCATCTACAGCAACGATGACCGCTATCGCGGCGTCTGGGGCAACCGGATGGTGCTGTTCATCAACGAAGAAGATCGCAAAGCGCGAGGACTGGAAAATCAGCAGATCGTCGCTTTGGAAACGATCAGCACCGATGGCATTTCACGACGGGTCGAGGGGCTGACGGTGCTGGACTATCCCATATCTCGCGGTTCGGTGGCTGGATATTATCCAGAACTCAATCCGCTGTTACCGCTTGATTATCATGACAAGATCAGTGGTACCCCTGCCGCTAAATCCATTCCGGTACGTATCGTGGTCTAAGCGAGGTAAAGAATGGGCGAAATTTTCGATGCCGTTCTACTGGCGCGATTGCAATTCGCGTTTACGCTCTCATTTCACTTCATCTTTCCGTCTTTCACCATCGGTTTGGCCAGCTTTCTGGCAGTGCTGAATGGACTATGGTTGAAGACCGACAATGCAGTTTATGACGAGCTCTACCGCTACTGGAGCAAGATTTTCGCTATCGTCTTCGGTATGGGTGTGGTCTCGGGCGTAGTGATGTCCTATCAGTTCGGCACCAACTGGTCGGCCTTTTCGGAAAAGGCGGGACCGGTCATTGGACCGTTGATGGCCTATGAGGTGATGACGGCCTTTTTTCTGGAGGCGGGTTTCCTGGGTGTCATGCTGTTTGGGCGCGAGAAAGTCGGACCCGGTCTGCATTTTCTAGCTACCTGTATGGTGGCGCTGGGTACGCTGATCTC
>JACSSB010000377.1 GCA_014879435.1 Phycisphaerales bacterium | reverse complement strand
GCGTGGATCACGGCATCGATATCCTTATAAGCCATCGGGATCTCATCGATCACGTCCTTATCCTTACGGTACTCTACACCGGCTTCGTGAACAGTTTGGTGGTCTCTCGACTCATGAATTAGTATTCATTTAATGGTCATACAGTTCAAATCATAACTTATTGATCAAAAAAGAATCTATATTGTGCGCCGCACAGTTGGATAAGTTTTTACAGAGTGCACAGCGGTACCTCACGGCCGTTTATCAAACCAAAATCAGGGCGAATCGCCGTCCAGGTGATCAACCATCTGGGCGATGAGGTGATGAAGGTGTTCCGGGTATGAGGCGCGACAGAAAAGCAGGAGGAGCACATGGCTAGCGCGGACCAGTTAAAGGCGCTCCTCAAGTCGCATCTTGAAGGCGATGACGGGCGTTTCTTCTCTGTAGCGATGCAGGTCGCGGCACATGAGGCAAAGTTGGGCCACGGCAAGCTTGCAGAAGAATTGAGGGCCTTGATCGACCAAGCCAAGGCGCGTCGAGGGCTACCGCCACAGAGCGGGGAGAAGGCGATTCCGATTAGCCGACCGCGCGGCGATCTGGCGAATTTACTGACGGTCAGCTACCCGAAGTTACGACTTGGGGAAATGGTACTTGATGACGCCCTGGCGAATCAGCTTAACCGGATCATCAGAGAGCAACGGCAAGCATCGAAGATCCTCGCCCATGGCCTTAGTCCAAGGCGCAAACTTTTGTTGATGGGACCACCCGGCACTGGGAAGACCATGACCGCATCAGTCCTCGCTGGTGAGCTTGGCCTGCCGCTTTTCCAAGTACGACTCGACGGACTGATTACCAAATACATGGGGGAGACCGCTGCCAAGTTGCGGCAGGTATTCGACGCGACCGACCGCACGCGGGGTGTGTACTTCTTTGATGAGTTCGACGCTATCGGCTCGCAGCGCGGTCTTGCCAACGATGTCGGCGAGATTCGGCGTGTTTTGAATAGCTTCCTGCAGATGATCGAGCAGGACGAATCCCACAGCCTGATCGTAGCAGCGACCAATCATCCTGAAATTTTGGACCATGCGTTATTTCGTCGTTTCGACGACGTTCTGCACTACGAACTACCGGACGAAGCACACATCGCTGCAATGCTCAAGACCCGGCTCGGGGAAATGGCTGCAAAAGGCGTGTCGTGGAAGCGACTTGCTAATACTGCTGTCGGCTTGAGCTACGCCGAAGTGACGCGCGCTTCGGACGAAACCCTGAAGGAGGCACTGATTGAAGGCCATCAGGAGATCACCGAGGAAGACATTCGGCGAACGTTGAACGAAAGACAGCAGATCTTGAAGCGACTCAAGTCGCGATAACAAAGAGATCTGGAGATTCGGGGGTTGCATGGCTGAATCAGACAATCAACATAAACGGCACTTCATTCTTGAAGGCACTGCCGAGACAGAGCGATTCCGCTACCCACCAGGAGGTGGCAGGGGATCCGCCGTACCGGAGCGCAATCGGAATCAGCATGGCAATACACTACTCCGCCAGATCAAGGCGTTGTATCCGCAGCTAAGGGTAGCGCGCGACGCTCAGGAAGCAACCGGACTTGAGGAAGGATTCGGGCTTCAGGTTGAGTTTGAGAGCTTCCCTGATATTGAGTTAGCGGTCCAATCTTTGGATCGAACCGGCTCTGGCATCGAACTACGAAATGTTCGCCATGAAGGCGAACGCACACTTGCAACGGTGTTCGTCCCGGATGGAAAGCTGGACGTCTTTGAGAATCTGATCCGCGACTATCTGGATGAGGCGAAAGATTCCAAGAATGGCCCGAAGAACCGGATGCTACTCAACACGATCTCCGAGATTCGCGCCGCCACGCTCAATGCACTTTGGACCGATGATCCGGCGGTACTACCCACATCCGATGAAGAGATGTTCTGGTGGGAGGTTTGGCTTCCCGTAAGAGGAGACCGGGAAGCAACTACAGGAAGGTTCAAGCAACTCGCAGAAGGGCGGGATTTTCAGATTGCAGATGGTGAACTCCAGTTTCCAGAACGTACTGTGCTTCTTGCCTACGGATCGGCCGGGCAGATGAAACAGTCGATCTTGACCTTGAACAGCATCGCGGAGTTGAGACGAGCGAAGGAGACAGCCGAGTTTTTCGACGCGCTATTTCCCAACGAACAACCGGCTTGGGTCAATGAACTGCTCGGGCGGATAACTGTGCCAGAAGAAGAGGCAGAAGTACCGCACGTCTGCATTTTCGACACGGGCGTCAACCATGGACATCCGCTGATTGCCACCGTGCTCAGTTCTGCGGACTTGCATACGGTGGAACCGGGTTGGGGTACCGACGATAGTGATGGACATGGCACCGCGATGGCTGGACTTGCCATGGCAGGTAATCTCACCGAAGCGCTAGTGTCGAACGACCCGGTTCAAATCGGATATCGCCTTGAATCGGTGAAGCTGCTTCCTGGAGATGGTGCCAATAGCGGCGACGCGAGGCATCATGGTTATCTGACTACCGAAGCAGTTGCACGACCGGAAATCACAGCACCGCAGCGTCATCGCTTGTTCAGCATGGCCGTGACCACCCGTGATAACCGTGATCGCGGGCGACCGTCTGCGTGGTCAGCAGCAATTGATCGACTGGCCGCAGATGCAGATGGGTACGGAGAAACACCCCGTTTGTTTGTGATCTCTGCAGGAAATGTCAGCGATCCGAATGCGTGGGCGGAATCTCCCAACAGCAACGGAACAGACGGAATCCACGATCCGGGTCAAAGCTGGAATGCCCTGACTGTTGGGGCGGCAACCCATCTTGTTCAGATCACGGAGCCGGGCACCGACCACTATCAGCCAATCGCACCAGCGGGTGGTCTCAGCCCTTTTAGTACAACATCGCTGACTTGGCAGTCCCAGTGGCCGCTTAAGCCGGATGTAGTGTTTGAGGGCGGCAATGCGGCCAAGAATGCACTCGGTGCGGTATGGATGCCGAGCTTGAGTCTTCTCACCACGAATTCGAAGCCTGAAGAACGGTTATTGACCACCGCGAATGCGACCAGTGCAGCGTCAGCACTTGCAGCAAGAATGGCCGCGCAACTGATGGCTGAGTATCCAGATCTCTGGCCTGAGACGATTCGCGCGCTCATCGTGCACTCCGCTGAGTGGACCGACGCAATGCGACAGATATTCCTGCCTAGTACCAGACAACCAAAAAAGGCGGAAGTGGTCCGCCTTGTGCGCCACTGTGGCTTTGGGGTACCAGATTTGGAGCGCGCTCTGTGGAGTGTCGAAAATTCACTCACCATGATCTGCGAAGACCGGCTGTATCCGTTCGAGCGTGAGGGGCGTAAGGATCCAACCCTGCGCGACATGCATCTTCACCGTTTGCCATGGCCTTTGCAGGAGCTTGAAGCACTGGGCGAGACGGTAGTGGAAATGCGGGTGACGCTCTCTTACTTCATCGAACCGAATCCCTCCGAGCGGGGATTCTCGGCGCGCTATCGCTACGAGTCCCACGGCCTGCGATATGACGTGAAACGCCCAGCCGAATCGGAGGCAGACTTCCGGGCGCGAATCAATGCTAAGGCACGTGACGAAGAAGAGCGGACACAAACGGGCGGCAATGATCCCAGATGGATGATCGGAACACAAAACCGACACAAAGGCTCTCTTCATTCGGATATCTGGCGAGGCAGTGCCGCCGATCTCGCGAGTAGAGGCGTCATCGGTGTTTATCCGGCACTGGGATGGTGGAAGACAATACCTCGGCTAGAACGTTACGATCAAAGCGCACGCTATGCGCTCGTAGTTTCGATCCGTGCGCCGGAAGTTGACGTGGAACTCTATTCCGCGATCGCAAATCAGATCGCTGCGCCAGTGGCAATTCCGCATTGAACTGCCCTAGCGCTGTACATCAACCCTTGACGCAAACGATCTGCTTCAGGGTATGCACTACCTCCACCAGATCGCGTTAGGCGTGGATCACGGCATCGATATCCTTATAAGCCATCGGGATCTCATCGATCACGTCCTTATCTTTACGGCACTCCTGACGGTCAGCTACCCAAAGGCGCACCTCGGAGAGATGGTGCTCGACGACACCCTGGCGAGCCAGCTCAACAGGATCATCAGAGAGCAACGGCAAGCATCGAAGATCCTCGCCCATGGCCTTAGCCCAAGGCGCAAACTTTTGTTGATGGGGCCGCCCGGTACTGGAAAGACCATGACAGCATCAGTCCTCGCTGGCGAGCTTGGCCTGCCGCTTTTCCAAGTACGACTTGACGGGCTGATTAGCAAGTACATGGAGGAAACCGCTGCCAAGCAGCGGCAGATGTTCGGCGCGACTGATCGCACGCGGGGCGCGTACTAACAGCTTCCTGCAGATAATCGAGCAGGACGAGTCCCATAGCCTGATCGTAGCAGCGACCAATCATCCTGAAATTTTGGACCATGCGTTATTTCGCCGTTTCGACGACGTTCTGCACTACGAACTACATGAAGGACACTCCTTGGGAAAAAACCGGAGGAACGAACGCCGCCCCAGCGCTCATTTCCTGAGGAGTGGCAGAGAAATATGGGTCTGCCCGTCCCATTTCCGCCCGATGTCGGCGGAAGAGAAAAAAAGGCTTGAACCGGTGAGTGACCGGTTCTCGTCAATGCTACTTCCAGCCTCTCATGAAAGTGGCATCACACAAGCCCTGCTCCCGAAGGGGGTCAGGGCTGATCGGATTGCGCTGCCTGCTTCAACAACTCCAGGACAGGGCTACCGTCATGGCTGCTGGCGTTACTTGGAATTGAAACTGGAATTGAAACCAGCGCCAGAGCCGGAATTCATCGTCGCACACCCTCCACCGAGGACGAGAGTGAAGGCCAACAACAGCGCTACAAAAAATCGATATAGAGACATAGCAATACTCCTAGTGAGAAATAAAAATTCCATAAGGAATAGAATAGATTACCAAGCGGCGGATACCGCCGTAACGGGCCGCATCAACCTCTGAAGTACGGCCCGCGCTTCCTCCACGGTGTTCATTAGAGGTAATTTTTGGATGCCGCCAATCCGCACTTGGTTCTCAACCTGGCGCACCAAGGCCGCCAAAGCCACCGCCTCCCGCTCCGAGGACGGCTGAGCCGACGACTCGACACGGGTGAGCGTGAGAACGACCACCTCCGCCGTCTTAGCGTCTGGGATGGACGCCACAGGATCGGTATCTACGCAAGACGCCATCATGGTTTCCGCGTCCGGGATGGATGCCACAGGCGCAACTTCCGCGTGGGACACTGCTGCATCGGGGATTTCCACCAAAGGAATCACCTCCGGTATCGCCGTCTCGGTCTGTGGTGAACCCGGCACCCACGGCATCACTTCCCAGGGTTTGGTGATGGGTATGGAGGTTCACTATTCCGCGATCACAAAGCAGATCGCTGCGCCAGTGGCAATTCAGCATTGAACTGCCCTAGCGCTTTACATCAACCTTTCACGCAAACGATCTGCTTCAGGGTATGCACCACTTCCACCAGATCGCGTTGGGCGTGGATCACGGCATCGATATCCTTATAAGCCATCGGGATCTCATCGATC
>JACSSB010000374.1 GCA_014879435.1 Phycisphaerales bacterium | reverse complement strand
AGCATCAGCTTGCTTTGCGCCACCTGCGCCGCACGCGCCATTTGCCAGCCGCCGCAGACAGTGCCGGTTAGCATCAGATAGTCCACCGACACCGCCATCGCTGAGCGAGGATCGCTGTCGGAGAGTAGCTGTTCGGTGGCTGCAGCCAGCGCTTGCACCCCATCGCGCAATCCATCGCGGATGATCGCCAGATCATCGCCAGGACTTTGGCCCAGTGACTCGACAGTGGCTTCGATCTCGGCAATCAGTGCCCGCATCGTGGCACCCTGATCCATATTCAATTTACGGCCAGCTAGATCCGCAGCCTGAATACCAGTGGTGCCTTCGTAAATGGTAGTGATGCGGGCATCGCGTAGAAGCTGACTGACGCCGGTTTCCTCGACATAACCCATACCGCCGTGGACCTGGACTCCCAGCGAGGCGATTTCGATGCTGAGTTCGGTACTCCAACCCTTGACGACCGGAATCAGCAGATCCACCCGGCGCTGATGGTTTTGACGAGTCGTGGGATCGGGATGATAGCGAGCCAGATCCATATGCATGGCCGCCACATAGGCCAAGGCGCGCATCGCCTCATTTTGAGCTTTCATGCACATCAACATCCGCCGGACATCGGGATGGTGGATGATGCTGACACGTTCACCGCTCTTGGCACCGACCGGTCGGCCTTGTACCCGTTCCTTGGCATAGGCGAGGGCAGCCTGATAGGCACGTTCAGCGACACCCAGTCCTTGCAGGCCGATCTTGAAGCGCGCCTCGTTCATCATGATGAACATGTAGGCCAAGCCTTTGTTTTCCTCACCCACCAGATAACCGATGGCGCCTTCCTGGTCGCCGAAGGCCATTACACACGTCGGGCTGGCGTGGATACCCAGCTTGTGCTCGATGGATACCGCACAGACATCGTTGCGAGCGCCCAGCGAACCGTCCGGGTTGACCAGGAATTTGGGTACTAGGAACAGCGAAATACCTTTGACACCCTCCGGCGCGTCCGGGGTACGAGCGAGCACGAGATGGATAGTGTTCTCGGTCATATCGTGCTCGCCCCAGGTGATGAAGATCTTCTGGCCGAAGATCCGATAATGATCGCCCTCAGGAACAGCACGTGCGCGCACCGCCGACAGGTCAGACCCGGCCTGTGCTTCGGTCAGGTTCATGGTGCCGGTCCATTCACCGCTGACCATGCGCGGCAGGTACAACGCGTGTTGCTCGGCAGAGCCAGCGCTACGGATGGCCTCGATTGCCCCGGCGTTGAGTAGCGGACACAGCGCAAAGGACATATTGGCCGCATTCCACATTTCCTGAGCGGCGGTATTGAACAACTCCGGCAAGCCCTGACCACCGTATTCCATTTCACAACTGATGCCGTTCCAGCCCCCCTCAATAAAGCTTTGGTAAGCCTCGGTGAAGCCGTCGGAGGCGATGACGCCTTTGGCATCGATCCGTGCCCCCTGGAGATCGCCTGATTTATTCAGTGGTGCCAGCATTTCGGCAGCCAGTTTGGCGGCTTCCTCCAGCACGGCTTCCACCAGATCCAGGCCGATTCCTTGTTCGGCGAAGGGCGGCAGGGTGGCGATCTCGGAAAGACCCGCCAACTCGTTGATGACAAACCGCATGTCGCGGAGTGGAGCAGAATAGGCAGTCATGGTGCCTCCTTGGGCTATTCGAGAAACGGCGATGAAAAGCCCCATCCCTCCGCATCACATTTTGGAACGGGCGGTCGGAGGGGGAGTGAAGTCCGGTCGAGAATTTAACTGGCGGCTTTGAGCTTATCTAATTCCTTCGATAGTTCGGGTACCGCGACGAATAGATCGGCGACCAGACCGTAGTCCGCTACCTGAAAGATAGGCGCTTCCTCGTCCTTATTGATAGCGACGATCACCTTGCTGTCTTTCATGCCAGCCAAGTGCTGAATGGCACCGGAAATGCCGACGGCGACATAGAGTTCAGGAGCGACCACTTTACCGGTTTGACCGACCTGGTAGTCATTGGGCACAAAGCCAGCGTCTACCGCTGCACGGGAGGCACCCACCGCCGCACCCAGTTTGTCGGCGACATCTTCCAGCAACGCGAAGTTGTCGCCATTGCCCATGCCGCGTCCCCCGGAAATGATGATGCGGGCGGCGGTCAATTCGGGCCGATCCGATTTGGTGAGCTGCTGACCAAGGAAGCTGGAAAGACCGGTGTCAGCGGCAGCAGCGATCGTTTCGACGCTGGCAGAGCCGCCACTGGTGGCTGCCGCCGGAAAGGCGGTGCCGCGCACGGTGATGACCTTAACCGGATCTTTGGACTGCACGGTGGCCAGCACGTTACCAGCGTAGATCGGGCGCACGAAGGTATCGGGGCTTTCGATCTTGATGATGTCGGAGATTTGCGCCACATCCAGCAAGGCGGCGACCCGTGGCAACAGGTTCTTACCGGCCGCAGTGGCAGGGGCGAGGATGTGGGTATAGCCGCCCGCCAGACCGACTACCAGTGCGGCTACGTTCTCGGCCAATTGGTGATCGTAATGAGGCGCGTCGGCGACCAGGACTTTTTTCACCCCCGCGACCTGAGCGGCGGCGGCAGCGACCGCGCCGCAGTTATGACCAGCGACCAATACGCTGATATCCGTGCCCAATTGCGTGGCGGCGGTGATGGCGTTCAAAGTCGCCGACTTGAGTGCGGCGTTATCGTGTTCGGCAATGACTAAGATGCTCATAATTCGGTTCCCGCTGGGTTAGATGACGTGGGCTTCCTGGTGCAGCTTGTCCACCAGTTCGGTGACGCTGCCCACCTTGATGCCAGCCTGACGCTTGGGTGGCTCCTGTACCTTCAGGGTAACCAGTCGCGGGGTGACGTCCACGCCTAGATCGGCGGGTTTGAGCACCTCCAGAGGCTTTTTCTTGGCTTTCATGATGTTGGGCAATTTCACGAAGCGCGGCTCATTCAAACGTAGATCAGTGGTGATCAACGCGGGTAATTTCAGAGTCACAGTTTCCAGGCCGCCGTCGACTTCGCGGGTCACGTTGAGCTTTCCATCGCCGAGTTCGACCTTGGAGGCAAAGGCGCCCTGTGGCCAGCCGAGCAGCGCTGCCAGCATCTGGCCGGTCTGGTTGGCATCGTCGTCGATGGCCTGCTTGCCGAGAATGACCAAGTCCGGTTTTTCCTTCTCAACCACCGCCTTGAGTAATTTGGCCACAGCCAGTGGCTGTAGTTCGACATCGGTTTCCACCAGGATGCCACGGTCGGCACCCATCGCCAGTGCGGTACGGATCGTATCCTGGCAGGCAGCGACACCCAAAGAAGCCGCCACGATTTCTTGGGCTTTGCCAGTTTCTTGCAGACGGACCGCTTCTTCCACAGCGATTTCGTCGAACGGGTTCATGGACATCTTGACATTGGCGGTTTCGACGCCGGAGCCGTCCGCTTTCGCACGTACCTTGACGTTGTAGTCAACGACCCGTTTTACGGCCACTAGAATTTTCATCGTTCACCTTCCCTTGGGGTTACTCAAGTTTTAAGTTGCGGCATGAAGACGTGGCCGAGAGTGTGGCGCAAACCCGGCCCTTCGAGAACACGCGGCTTTTCAGGTTGGATGGTGCATACGGGATGGACAGATTGGTGGTAGAAGCGCGTTGAAGGCGTTCGAAACCACGAATTCATCCAGGTTAAGACCTGTTAAATTATGGTATTTATTCACTCTCAGCGATGCAATGGATTTATTGGCTAGGGCTGAAAATGGTGCCAGAAGCGGGAAACACGGTTTTGTTGTGCGCTAATCGAGTCCTCCGAATCCCCGAATCCATGCGGAAATTTCCCAGGATTTCGCTCGGTCGTGTAGGCTATACAGCATCGGCGCTGGTGTTCCCCGGTCCACTGTACGCAACCTTCACCCTTTATCGGAGAAGCCCATGTATCCCACTCATGAAGGTTATAACGATACCCTGCACGGCTACTATCTGGAGGATCTCCAGATCGGTATGAGCGCCTCCCATGCCAAGACCGTTACCGAAACCGATGTGGTTATGTTCGCCGGTCTGACTGGCGATAACAATCCGATCCATTGCAATCAAGTGTTCGCTGAGAAGACGCGGTTCAAGGGCCGTATCGCTCATGGCATGTTCTGCGCCGGTCTGATTTCCTGTGTAGCCGGTACCCGTCTGCCTGGACCGGGTGCGGTGTACGTAGATCAGCAGTTGCGCTTTAAGGCCCCGGTGCGGATCGGCGATACCGTTACCGCACTTTGTACTATCCAGGAGATTATTCCAGAGCGTCGGCGGGTCATCATGCGCACGATTTGCACCGTGCAGGATAAGATCGTCGTCGATGGAAGCGCGACCTTCATGGTCAATCGCCGCAATCCCAGTGATGAATGAGCCACTGTTTCTTTACTTCCATGATCACTTAGAAGCCACTTTTGTGGTGGCTTCGGTCGCGAGTGGCCCACGTTTCATTCTTCCATGATCACCCGAAAGCCGGTCGTCGCGTCGCGTTGATTGGCTTTTTGGGATCTGCGCTCGGCCAAGCGTAGGTCGCCAGCACCGCTGTTCCAGGCACCGCCCCGAACGACTCGTAACCCTACATTAGGCTGCTGATCAGAGCAGCGCAATTCCTGACCGGCGTAGACCGGGTCGTAATTGGAGCAGGTCCATTCCCAGACATTGCCCGCCATGTCGTACAAGCCGAGCGCATTGGCTTGGTAGCTTCCGACCGGTGCGGTGACGGCTTGATTATCGTCCAGACTGCTGATCGATGCTCCGGTTGGGTCGTTGCGGTCGGAAAAATTGGCCTGACCGGGATCGATATTTTCTCCCCAGTAATAACGGGTGACAGCGCCAGCACGGGCAGCATGTTCCCATTCAGCCTCAGTGGGTAAGCGGAATCGTTTGTTGGTGCCTGTTTCCCAGGACAACCATTCGGTGAAGGCCCCCGCATCGCCCCAGCTTAGCTGGACGGCGGGTTGCTTATCACCGTTTAGGGAGCGGCCCTGGAAGGAACCACTGTCGTGGCCGGATTTGAACCGCCGATATTGACCGTTGGTCACTTCGGTGGCACCGATCCAGAATCCTTTGATACAAACTTGATGAGAGGTTTCATCGCGGCCCCGATCCCGCTCACCGTCGGGACTCCCCATATTGAAGCAGCCGCCTTCGACCCAGTGCAGTTCTATACCCGTGATAGGGTTGGTTAAGACTTTGTATGTAGTACTGGATTGCCGAGCGGCGAGTAGTTCGGAGCGAATTGTGCCCACTGTGGGATCATTCGGGTCGATCTCCGCTGCTCGATTCAGGAAATCGTTGGCTAGGGACCAGTTGTGACTGGTGATCGCTTGGCGCGCCCGTTCAAGATAGGGTGCGGCCTCAACAGCCTGTTCCTGAGCGGGTTCCTGAGTGGGTTCTTGGGTAGGCTCTTGGGTGGGTTTCTGAGTGAGCTGAGGGGGTTTTTCCGTCTGCTGCGTTGTCTCCAGCTGATGTTGCTCTTGGAGATTCTCATAGTACTGGTGCGCGAACAGCCCAGCGCCAACAAGGCCCAAAATCGCAAATAGCCCAAGCAGGATGTGTGTCCAGTTGACTGAGCTTGAGCGAGGAGAGGATTGA
>JACSSB010000173.1 GCA_014879435.1 Phycisphaerales bacterium | reverse complement strand
TATATGTAATAAGCCATGGCTGGCATACCGGGCTTTCTCTAAAATCATCCGATGTAAATCGTGTTCTTCCAGAGCTATCTACGCGATTTCCCGATAGCACCTATTATGAAATAGGCTGGGGTGATACCGGATTTTATCAGGCTAAGGAAATTACAACAGGACTTACTCTGCGAGCAATGTTTTGGTCATCTGGGAGTGTGCTTCATGTAGTTGGACTAAAAGATAATCCAAAAGATTATTTTATAAAGAGTGAGGTCAAGGTTTTAAATTCCGATAACGATGGTTATAAAAATATTCTTGAGTTTATTAAAAATAGTTTTCAAACAAATCAAGATGGACACCTTATTCCAGAACATCATGGAATATATGGCGATAGCCAGTTTTATACGGGAGTTGGTAGATATCAATTATTTAATACTTGTAATAAATGGACAGCAAAAGCACTAAATAGCGGAGGCTATCACTTAGATCCAACTCTTAAGCTCACATCATCGAGCGTAATGGATGCATTAAATTCGGCTTGCCCATAATTCAAGCATAATACCGCATTAGATCAATATATTAATAGTCAACTCCAAAAATACCATCTAACCCATCACAAGGATCTTAAACGGTTATGTTGCTTGAAATAATATTTCTTTTTGGTGCAGGTTTTTTAGGTGGTATTCTCAACTCAATTGCGGGTGGAGGCAGCTTTATTACATTTCCAGCATTGCTTTTTGTTGGAGTAAATCCCATCAGCGCCAATGCAACAAACACCTTTGCTTCCTGTGCTGGATACCTCAGTGGCGCCTATGCATTTCGAACTGATCTTAATGCACATAAAAAAGAATTACCAAAGGTGGTTTTTATAGGCTTGATCGGTGGAATCCTCGGTGCATGGTTATTGCTTCAAACACCAGCCTCATTATTTCGCGCAGCCATTCCCTGGTTACTTCTATTTGCAACGATCTTGTTTATTTTTGGTGGAAAAGCGAATAATGCCTTAAAAAAACTCGCCTCACATCATCACCATGCACCATTTCTTGGGCGTATCTTATTATCCTTGATGCTATTAAGCATATGTATCTATGGAGGATTTTTCAACGCCGGGCTTGGGATTATTAGTCTCAGCTATCTTGCCTTAGCTGGTTATACCAATATTAATGCTATGAATGGTATAAAGCTTCTTATTTCTTCTACAGTATCATTAATAGCGATAGCTCTTTTTATTTCTGATGGTGTTATCGCTTGGGATAAAGGGATTATTGTTTTAATTGGAACTTTGGTGGGTGGGTATGTGGCAGCCCATGTCTCCAAGAGATTGCCTCAACACTATGTAAGAGCTTTCGTTATTCTCGCCAGTTGTGGAATTACCCTTTATTTTTTTATCGAAGTGTATTCAGCTTAAGGAAATCCCAAGAAATATCTATCCAGCGGTAGCGATCTGAAGTGAGGTGCCGCCGCTGGTCAGAGATATAGGGTCGCTTACAACTCGATCCGAGTACCCAATAGCTTCAGAAACGCGCTCAGCCAAGCCGGATGCGCGGGCCACGCCGGTGCAGTCACCAAATTGCCATCGACATGCACGCCCTGTATATCGATATCGGCATAGCGACCGCCTGCCCGTTCCACATCGGGGGCACAGGCGGGATAAGCCGAGCAGGAACGACCTTCCAGCACCCCTGCTGCAGTTAACACCTGTGCTCCATGACAGACCGCCGCAATCGGCTTGTTAGCCAAAGCGAAGTGACGGACGATCTCGATCACTTGGGGATTCAGGCGGATATACTCCGGCGCCCGCCCGCCGGGAATCACCAGCGCATCGTAGTTCTCAGCCTGGACCTCAGCGAAGGTGGCGTTGAGAGTGAAATTATGTCCCGGCTTCTCGCTGTAGGTCTGTGCACCCTCGAAATCGTGGACTGCGGTGCGGACCTGATCACCCGCCTTTTTGTCTGGACAGACCGCCTCAACCGTGTGCCCAACCATTTGCAGCGCCTGAAACGGCACCATGACTTCGTAATCCTCGACGTAATCGCCGACCAGCATCAAAATTCGCTTGGCGCTCATGCAGATTCTCCTGGAGTTTCAAAGGGAAGAGTGAGATCCAGCATCACCACGACCTGATGGGTGTTGCCATCTCGGAACAACGGTATGCGGGCCGCGCCGCCATCGACCACGCCAGGTCGGTCGTCGATCTCCACTGCCACGACCTGCGCCGCCCGACGGTTGGGATTGCATACCTCAATTTCGTACACTGCCTCGCTATCTGGCAGACGATAGCGCAGATGAAAACCCGGCCAGTCATTCGGGATGCAGGGCCGCAAGCGCAAGCTGTGCCCCTCGATCAATTCCAGACCCAGGATGGATTCCAGCATGACCCGTAGTAGCCAGCCAGATGAACCGGTGTACCAACTCCAGCCACCACGACCGACATGCGGCGGCGCACCGTAGATATCGGCGGCTATCACGAAAGGTTCAAGCTGGTAGCGCGCCACCGCTTCGGGGGTCCGGGTGTGATGGACTGGACTTAGCATTTTCAGCAATTTAACCGCCCGGTCGCGTTGGCCCAGTTCCGCCAATGCCCGCACCACCCACAGTGCAGCATGGGTATACTGCCCACCGTTTTCCCGTACCCCGGCGACATAAGCTTTGATATAACCGGGATCATGCGGGGTCCGCTGGAATGGAGGGGTGAGTAGCCGGATCAAACCGTCCTTTTCCGAAATCAGACAGCGATCAACCGCCTCCAATGCCGCCTCAGCGCGGGCCAATGGCGCGGCTTTAGAGATCACCGCCCATGCCTGTACCAGTGCATCAATCCGACATTCATCGCTGGTAGCTGAACCCAGTACCGCACCATTGTCGTACCAAGCGCGGCGGTACCACTGACCATCCCAGCCATCCCGGTTGAGCGCCTCGGCCAGATGACGACGGAACGCGGCATAACGCCTGGCACGGTTATGATCGCCATGCTGGCCGCATACCCCGACGAATTCACCGAGGATGTGGTACAGAAAAAATCCCAACCAGACGCTTTCGCCGCGACCTTCCCGGCCCACCCGGTTCATGCCGTCGTTCCAATCACCACCACCCATCAGCGGCAGGCCATGTACACCTTGAGTCAGTGAGCGGTCCAGCGCTCGGCAGCAATGTTGATATAGGCTGGCTATTTCGTCCGCCTGCTCCGGTTCCAGGAACGCCTCGTCCTCTCCAGGTTCCAGGATGCGCGCCTTGAGAAAAGGCAGCGGCTCGCCAAACAGACTCCAGTCGCCGGTAGTGCGCGCATAAAACGCGGTCAGATAAGGTAGCCACAGCAGATCGTCGCGGCAGCGGGTGCGGATACCCTGACTCAGCGGAGGATGCCACCAATGCAGTACATCACCCTCAACGAATTGGTGGGCGGCATGCAACAGTAACTGTCGGCGAGTCAGCTCTGGATCGTGATGGATCAGGGCGGCAGCATCCTGCAACTGATCGCGAAATCCGAAGGCACCACCCGACTGATAGAACGCCGACCGCCCCCACAATCGACAACTGAGTGTTTGGTAGGCCGCCCAGCCGTTGATCAGTACATCCAGCGCCGGTTCTGGAGTACGAATCTGAATCGCTGCCAGCCAGTGCCGCCAGAATTCCTGTGCCTCGGCCAGCGCTTTCGCAATCGCACCATCTTCACGGTAGCGGGCGACTAAACGGCGTACTTCGTCCCGACCACTGGCTTCTCCCAGTAAAAAGGATTGCTCCAGCATCGCGCCCGGTTCCAACTGGATCGTGGTTTGCAGCACGAAGCAAGGGTCGAAATCCGAGCTGAGCCGTCCGCTCAAAATCCGCGAGCGCACCAATGCAGCCGGACAAGCGGGATTACCGTGGCGACCGATGAATTCAGCGCGATCACCGGTGAAATAAATGGGAATACTATCGAGCGGGGCGACGGCGGCAAAAGCGATCCGACCGGAGAATTCCCGATTATGGTTTTCGGCCAACAGAATGCCAGCGGCGGCATCCCGCTCGATGCGCGTCTGGGCCGTGCCCGGCAACGCGCCCAATACCAGCCGGGTGTAGGCGAATAAGGAAAGTTGACGCGGCTGGTTACCGAGGTTGCGTAGCTGGACTCGTGCGATCTTGACCGGATTTTCGTGCGATGCGAACAAGCACAAGCGCTGCTCCAAGCCCTGGCTGAAATGCCGGTAATGGCTGTAGCCGAAACCGTGGCGGACCTCGTAGGGCACTGCTTGCGGGATCGGACCGGGAGCCAGCGACCAGAATGCGCCGCTCTCCTCATCGCGCAAATACAGTGCTTCGCCATGGGGGTCCAATACGGGGTCGTTATACCAAGGCGACAACCGGTTCTCACGGCTGTTTTGGCTCCAGGTACACCCCGCTCCGCGCTCACTGGCGAAAAAGCCGAATCCCGGATTGGCGATCACGTTGATCCAAGGACGCGGTGGCAGACGTAAACGCCCATCGGCCTCTGGGCACAAGCGGATCACATATTCCGTACCATCGGCACTGAAACCGCCAAGACCATTCCAAAATTGGAGCGATTCCTCTTCATCGAAAGGAGATGGTACCGTTTCCACGGTCGGAGACAGTGGCGGCGGGGTGAGGGCCTGTGCTGCGATCTGACGACTGCATGCCGCTTCATCTGGGTCGATCACGGCCTGAAATGCGCGTTCGACCGCCAATCCCGAAGCATGACGGGTCGCCAGTGCCAGCGCGGATTCTCGCGTCGATGCCGCACCCAGCAGGAAGCTCAGGTGTGCCTGTCCGCCGGGTGCCAGCTCTACGATCCGTCGCAGACTGAGGATCGGGTCCAATACATTGCCGACTGTGCCAGAGAGCGGCGTGGCTTCGAGCAAGGCCCGTGGAGCAGCTAATGCGTAGCCTCGGCCAATGAAGCGGGCGCGGTCGGTTTCGTACTGCCATTCCGATTCCTGACCGGTCTCCCACAGAGAGACCGGTGGAGAATCCTCCGTGGATCGGTCGCCAACCCAGGCATGGATCAACCAGCACTCCGGCTCCAGTGGCGCCCGTGACCGACGTCGCGCTAATAGCGCCCGTGCTTCTCTCACCCACTCGGTTTGAACGAATAGCTTGGAAAAAGCCGGGTGCGCGGCATCAGCGGCCCAATCATTCAATACCACTTCGATATAACTGCTCAATTCGATCCGACGGGGGCGATCACTGAGATTGCGTAGGGTCACCCGCCGCAGCTCGGCGTCGGCGTCGGTCGGCACACAGACTTCCAAGCACGCGTCGATATCCTCATGCCGACAAAGCAATTCGATCAGGCTGGAACCGAAACGACCGGGCCGACGTTCCGCCGATCCTGCCACCGGTTGCTGACCCAGCGACCAAAACGCACCGCTATCGAGATCACGCAGGTACAGGAAAAATCCGTCGCTGTCTTCGAGCGGATCGGCGTTCCAGCGGGTCAACGCCCACTCTCCCAACATAGCGCAACCGGTGCCACTTGCGGTGAGCAAGGTGGCATAACGCCCATTGGTCAACACCTGTCCACCAAAGAGTCTGGCGGATTGGGATAAGGCGGCTTGCATGAACAATACTCCCGACAGCCTCAAGACGATGGATAACAGAGTGTAGCCCCATCGCACGCTATTGCCGGAATAATCCAACACTATTTATTTCGGCTGGAAAGCAGTCG
>JACSSB010000246.1 GCA_014879435.1 Phycisphaerales bacterium | reverse complement strand
CATGGATCGAGTGGTCGCCGCCGTTGAATACGTATTCCTGTTTACCTTGGCGGCGGGATTGGTGGTGCTATATGCGGCGATTCAGGCGACCCAGGATGAACGTCGCTTTGAGAGCGCGGTATTGCGTACATTGGGGGCGCGTCGAGCGGTGGTGCGGCAAAGCCTGTTGGCAGAATTCGCCACGCTGGGATTATTGGCGGGAATACTGGCCGCCGCCGCCGCGACGGTGCTGGGCTATGTGCTGGCCACGCAGATATTCGATTTTCCCTATCAGTGGAATCCGTGGATCTGGCTACTGGGTGGTGGCGTCGGGGTTTTAGGCGTGGGTCTGGCCGGATTGCTCGGCGCCCACTCAACCTTGAATCAGCCGCCCTGGCGCAGCCTGCGGGAACTGTAGTGGTGCTTGGTTCCACTCGCCGAGTAATCATTCATCGTCCCTTTTTGGAAAGGGGGCAGGGGGGACTCACGAGCGACAGAGTTAATCCCCTGGCCTTCCTTTGCGAAAGGCGTAGATACCGTCTTGAGTGTCAAGGGGCGGTAGGGTGGATAAGGCGCTCCGCGCCGCATCCACCATGATCGTCCACCCCTTGGTAGATGCGCTTCGCTTATCTACCCTACGCCTTAGCAACCATTCAGCGGTAGGTGGATAAGGCGCACCGCGCCGCATCCACCATCATCGCCCACCCCCTGGTAGATGCGCTTCGCTTATCTACCCTACGCCTCTTTGCTAAAGAGAGGACTGCGCTACCGTAAAAGCCGGGACAGCCACAGGCCGAATTGGCGCGGTTGCCGGGTTTGGATCAGCAGTCTTCCAGGGCCGGAAAAGCGGCAGACGATGTTCTCGCCGGAAGTGAAAGAAGCGAGAAGACCCGGATTGCCCATCTCCAGATCGTAACGCATGGACTGGGACCAGGCGACGAGATGGCCATTATCGACGATCTTCTGTTCGCCCGGTTGCAGCACGAATTCATGAATCGCGCCGTAGGATTCCAGAAAGATCAGCCCCCGTCCCTCGGCCTTGAGAATGAAAAAGCCTTCCTGACTGAATAATCCCCGTGCCAGATTTTGTACCTGGGTACTGACCTGGACTTCCTCGCTGCAGGCCAGGAAACCATCTTTTTGGATCACATAGCCGTCACCGGGCTGCAGCTCCAGCGCCACCACATCGCCCGGCGCGGCTGGAGCTAGAAAGACCGAACCGGGGCCGCGTGTCGCGCTCAAGGTTTGTAGGAAAAAGCTCTCGCCGCTCATTAGCCGACCCAGACCCGCCAGTAATCCGCCTTCCATCTTACCCTCGACATCGATTGTCGGTGCCATGGCTACCATGGCGTCGGATTGGGCTTTCAGGTGGCGACCGCGTGGCAGATCAACGCGGACCAGTGCGTAGACGCCGGGATAGAGGATTTCGTAATCGAGATTGGCAGCAGCGGAATGGCGGGTAATGCTTCCGGTGGGCAAGGCGCCAGTGGCGGGCGCTTTTTCGATGCTGACGGGTGCCGGTGATGCTGCGGATAGATTGGTTCGCGGTGAGGATGTTGCGGCAGGTACATGGGTTATCGGTGGTGAAGGGGCAGCGGGCGCTTCCTCGCTGATATCAACACCGAAGTGGGTGGCCAGCGGTCCCAAGCCACCGGCGAAGCCTTGGCCCACCGCCCGGAATTTCCATTGATCGTTGCGTCGGTAGACTTCGCCAAGGATCAGTGCCGCCTCGGACATACCCATGGTGGGCGGGCTGAAGCGCATCAATTCACGGCGGGCCGCGTCAAGCACCCGGATCTCGATCCCACGGGCTTGGGCGAAAGTGCCATCGGACAGCGTCAGGCAAAAGGCGATCTTGAGCACATCGCCGGGCAGGTGATTGAGTTCAATCCGAAACAGTTGGCGTTCCGGTCCAGCACCCTGACGCAGTTGGAGCGAACCGCAAGCCGAGCTGGGATTGTTGTAGAACACGAAATCCGCATCCCCGCCGACTTTGTCGCCCTGACCCAGGAGGAAGGCGCTGGCGTCGGCCTCGTGACCGCCAGGGCGTTCCGGTTCCCAACTCACGCCAATTTGGATTTCGGTACCGCTGGGCAGGGGAAGATTGGCACCGGGTTGCAGCGAGTTCGCCATCGTTTCAGCCCCGCCGATCCGAGGGTAGCAGCGGACGTACCCAGGAGCCAAAGGCAGTCGGGTTGCGGCTTTGGATGTAGATCTTGCCCGGTCCCCTAAAGCGGCAGACCAAGCCCTCGCCAGAGGTGAAGCTGGAAATCCAACCCGAACTGGCCTTTTCGATGTGGTATTCCATCGTTTCCGGCCAAGCGACCAGATGACCGTTATCAACAATCATTTCCTGGCCAGCAGGGACTTCCAATTCATGGATCGCACCGTAGCTTTCGGCGAACAGCATGCCTCGGCCACTGGCTTTGAGCACGAAAAAACCCTCACCGCCAAATAGTCCCCCAGCCAGATTTTGGGTGGTAGTGGAAATGGCGACACCTTCGCTGGCTGCTAGAAAACCGTCTTTTTGCAGGATGTAGCTTTGCTGGCCATCCAAGTGAATCGGTAGCAGATCACCCGGTTGGGCCGGTGCGAGATGAGCTACACCCGCGCCACGCGTGGCCCTGAGCGTTTGGAAGAACAGGCTTTCGCCACTGAACATGCGACCGAGCCCGCCGAGCAAGCCGCCTTCCATTTTTCCCTCGACATCAAGCGTGGTATCCATAGCCACCATGGCGTCGGATTGTGCCTTGATGGTCTGGCCGGAGCGAAGATGCACTTCCAGCAGGGCGAAGGCACCCCGGTAGAGTACCCGGAAGCGGAGATCTTCGATGGTTTGCAGATCAGATGAAGGTGCGAGCATGGCGTTATATCAGCAATTTTCGATAAGAATTGATTGATAAAGGTAGTTGAAGCCGTTGGCTCAGACAACGAACCGATTCGAGGCGGTAGAATATGAAATGATTCAAACGAGGAATAATTGATGCGAATAAGGCAATGGAGCGGCAAGTGGGTGATCATCATGATGCTGATCATCAGCGGCTGTTCGGACGGGCAAGCGCCGGTCAATGTGGATCTGCGCAAAGGCCAACTGGCACCGTGCCCCGATTCACCCAACTGCGTATCGTCGCAGGCGGAAAATCAGTCGCGATGGGTTCACCCTCTACGCTACGAGAGCGAGCGGGCACGGGCGCGGGCGCAACTGCTGGCGGTGCTTAACGGCATGGAGCGCGTCGAAATCGTTCAGGCCGATGAGACTTACATTCACGCGCAATTCCGTTCAGCAGTCTTCGGTTTAGTGGACGATGTGGAATTCTTATTCGATCTGCCGGGCTTCATTCAAGTGCGCTCGGCTTCACGATTCGGTTATTACGACTTCGGCGACAACCGGGAACGGGTGGAAAATATCCGTGTCCGTCTGGCCAAGGCGCTGGAAAATACCGGGTTGGGATCGTAGTCCAATATTTTGGATCACGTCACTTCATCGACGTGGATCGCGCTGAGCGGCGATGGGGCGCAGCGCGGTCTCGTTTCGCGGGCGATGGCTGGAATAGGCATCGATACCGTAGAGCGTCAGTGCCAGCCAGATGCAGCCAAAGGTCAGCAAGTGAATAGAAGTGAATGGCTCATGGTAAACCACGACCGCCAACAAGAATTGCAGCGTAGGTGTCAGATATTGAATCAGACCAACGGTAGACAGGCGTAGGTACTGCGTGGCCTGGAGAAACAGGAGTAGGGGAACGACAGTCACTGGACCAGCGGCCAGCAACAGCCAATCGTGCTGTCCATCTGGATTTCCGATGAGTGTGCTGATGCCTCGCGTCGCAAAGAGCATGAGAAACAGTAGGGCAAGCGGAGTCACCAATAGGGTTTCCACACACAGGCCCAGCATGGCGGCATGCTTCGCTTTCTTACGCAATAGCCCATAGCTGCCGAAGCTCAGCGCTAGACTGAGCGAAATCCAAGGAAACACGCCCGCACCGATTACCATCACCAGCACACCGATGGCGGCGATAGCGACCGCGCTCCATTGCCGTCGATTCAGGCGCTCGCGCAGAAACAGGACGCCCAGTATCACGTTGACCAGTGGGTTGATGTAGTAGCCGAGGCTGGCTTCCAGGATGCGGCCGGTTTGTACTGCCCAGATATACAACAGCCAATTGGTGGAGATCAGCAGGGTGGTGAGCAGGTAAAAACGTAAATGACGCTTGTTGCGAAATACGGCCAGTAGCAGTGCTCCCTGCTTTCTTCCCAGAATCAGCACGACCAGCAGCACCGCCGAACCCAGAATCCGATGGGCCAGGACTTCCAGCGCCGGAACGTGGTTAAGTAGCTTGAAGTAAATGGGGAACAACCCCCAAATCATAAAGCAGCCCAGCGCACTCGACACACCGACAAGAGCCGCATCAGAATGACGCGCCGATAGTGAGGATGGCATGTGAGCGCTACTCGGATCGGGTTGGGTCGATGTCGCCGGTTCCATCGATTTCATGGATTCCAAATAGCGCAGAGAAAATCTTGGAAGCCTTGCGTGCGTGCGAAGAGGTGTAAACGGTGATGCTTGGCATGGGAGAGAAACAGGTCGATCATGGGGTCACCATCATAATCAATATGGCTGGAATGATGGATACTCCGCATGATGAAAAATCCGGTCAGATGTGGCGATAATCGCTCGATTGGATCGATAATTTTAAAGATTCAGGTCGAATCTCTTTGGGAGCAACATTCATGCGCGGATTGAGTCGTGTGGTCTTGGTCTTCCCACTGATGCTGGGTACGCTGACAGCGGTTGCTGACAGCATGCGTTGTGGCCGTTATGTCGTAAACACGGGTGATGTGCAGTCAGTCGTGCTGGATCGCTGCGGCGAACCGCAATGGGCTTGGCAGGATGGTTTCATCGAAGAGGTAGTCCGCTTTAATGGGTATTACAGTACGCAGACGTATATATCCCAGACTGGTTATAAAACCGAAACGCGCCGGGTTATTCCGGTCTACAAATGGGAATACAACCTGGGACGAGGGACTTTGCTCAAGATCCTGATATTCCACGGCGATACCCTCGTGGGGATTGTCGATGGCCCCCGACAGTGACGCGACGGCGGCGGTAAGATCAGGTTCATGACCGTTCACAACATCGTCAAACTGCTACTCAGCATGATCGTCACTGGTCTGTTCGTGTTGCATGCGGGTGGCTGGTGGTCCTTTTCCTTCCTGCATCAACTTGAGTACATAGCTTATGACGCACGTCTGAACTTGAGCTTGCCAGGAACGGTGGACAACCGTGTGGTGATCGTGGACATCGACGAGCGTAGCCTGCGTGCGGAAGGTCAGTGGCCTTGGCCGCGAAATCGTCTGGCTACCTTGGTCGATCAATTGTTCGACCGCTATCATGTCGCCGTGCTCGGCTTCGATATGGTATTCGCCGAACCGGATCGAAACGATCAGGTATTTAGAACTCTGCTGCAAGGTCCATTGGGCCAGGATGCGGAGCGGCGCAGCGAGTTGGAGCGATTGCGCCGAGAGCTGGACCCGGATTACCGCTTCGCTGCCGCTCTGCGGGATCGTCCAGTGGTACTCGGTTATTTTTTCAATACCCGGATGTCACGCGATGCCGGGATTCAGTTCGGACGCCTACCCGGCCCGGTAGCCTCGATTCGGGATCTGGGT
>JACSSB010000281.1 GCA_014879435.1 Phycisphaerales bacterium | reverse complement strand
CTTTGGGACCGATGGCGAAGCGTGCATGCGCTTGCGGAATGTGGATCGAGCCGTATTTTTCTGCGTATAACTTGGGGCCACCCAGCCAGCCACACAGGAATCGAGTTAACTTGTCACGCGTGTCACTGAGGTCGGTAGGGTGCATGGCGCGAATTTTGGCGGCTGCGGGCAACTGATCCATCGCATCGTAAAAATCGTCCACCAATTGGCGAATGCCCGCTTCACCGCCTGCAGCTTGATAAGAAGCATCTTCGACGCTGTAAGGGCGCATATATTTGATCTCACTCAAAATTTAATCTCAGGCCAGAAGTCGTCATAAATCAAAGTATATAACGATTACCACAATTTCTTTGCTGTAGCGATTCTTGCAATGAGCGTGCCTGATCAGAGAACTATCCCAACTCCTTAATATTGGCTAAGTTTTATTTGCTGTGATGGTGTCATTGCACTGTACCGCTTGGTGCGATTGTCGGTAATCGAACCAAAATCGTTCAGCGATGGGAAATAGCGATAAATAAAAAACCCGCCGTTGCTGGCGGGTTTTTTATGTTTCTCGATCTGATCCTAGCCTAGTGTTTGAGCCATCGGTTTGGATCTTGATCTTTGGCTGAGGATCGGGTCGGTGGTAAGTCATTGCATGAATGAACCACCGACCGTTTCCAACACCGGCCATCATGACACATAGCGATGTATAGACATCGCAATGATCACCCCACTGACAGCGCTGTATAGAAGCAACATTTTGAACAAATCACCGACTTCTTGCCGGAAGGTGTGGCGGACAGCGGGGCTATCAGCCTGCTCGGCTAGCGGTGCACTCGTCTTATTTACAATGGTATTCATGGTTATTGCCCTCAAAAAGATTTGGAAAATACGGTAGAAAAATGACTGTTAAAGTCGGTGGTTAGGATGCGAAGCGAAGCATAAGCAGTACGATGCTCACTCCAACTCCACAGACCCCACTGAACAAGAGCAAGGTTTGGATCAACTCATCCAACTCTTGCCGAGATGCGTGGCGAACAACAGGACTATCTTTCTGCTCGGCTACCAAGGTATGAGCGGCGTGTACAGGTACAGTGATTTCCATGGTCATTACCCCTTAAATAAACTGAACAGATCAGTATGTATTTTCGACAAAAAAAGTAAAACTACCGACCATCATGATGCGTAGTGGACAGACATCACGAGAACCGTACCAATCACAGGAGCAAGAAGGATCGATGCTTTGAGCAACTCATCCAACTTTTGCTGAAAGCTACGACGGACAGCAGAACCTTCGGTTTGCACTGGAGCAGCATGTACAGTGGTATTCATAAGTTATTACCTTCAAAAAGATTCAGAAAATACAGTTACCAAAAACAGATCATCACGATACGAAGATATAGGGGTAGACAGACATTGCGATGGCCACTCCCACTCCACTGACAGCACTAAATAAGAGTGCAGTCTTGATTAAATCACCGGCTTCTTGCCAAAGGTTACGATGAGTAGCAGCGCTATCATTCTGTTCGGTCTGCTCGATTACTGGCATGGTATGTACAGTAGTTTTCATGGTCATTACCTTTTAAAAAGATTCAGAAGAAAATAATTTTGAGCTGGCAATCATGATGCGTAGTGAAGTACAGACATCACGACGGCCGTTCCAATTGAAGCGATCAACCCAATCGAGGCGATAAGCAGGAGCAAAGGTTTGATCAACTCTTTCGCTTCTTGCCAAAAGCTACGGTGAACAACGAGGCTATCCGCCTGCTCGGCTACGGGTGCAACAGTTTCAATATGTGT
This sequence comes from Phycisphaerales bacterium, assembly GCA_014879435.1. Lineage (GTDB taxonomy): Bacteria > Pseudomonadota > Gammaproteobacteria > Competibacterales > Competibacteraceae > Competibacter. Next base: position 3,873 of record JACSSB010000281.1, on the reverse strand, counting down.
GCTCATAATAACTCCTTTAAACTTAAATTAAACTGAACGGATCAGTACATAATTCTGGCAAAAATAGAAAGCGAGAACATGGTTGCGACCGCCAAAATAGCTGCAACAGCAAGGCTATCGGCCTGTTCCTCGCTCAGCAGTCCTTCGCCGGGATGGCTCTGGGCCGCAAACTGTTCGATGCCTGCCAGCGGATCGGCGGAGATCGACGCTAAGGCTTGTTGCATTTGGGTGTTCATGATCAAATCCTCTTAATTGAACTGAACTGGTCAGTATAGTATCCAGATCTCAGCAATAAGTCAATATAAATAGACCGTACAGTATAAAAATAAAGATAGACAGCACGACAGATACCACCACAGCCCGATCAGTAGATCTCTGCTGAGATACTTGGGCCAAGAATTGTTCGATGCTTTCCACCAGATCGGTGGCTATCGACACTAAAGTGTGTTGTCTGCAGATCTCCATGATTCATAAGTGGTTGCTTTTTAATTGAACTGAACATACCAGTCTAATATTATAGAAATAAGACAACACATCAATATAAATAGACCGTACAGTACATAACTAAAGAGAGGATATCGGTCATGAGATCTAAATGCATGACAAAAAAGAAAAAAATAATTGAGATAGCGGAAGAGACTTTTCGTGAACTCGGCTTCGAGAGAGCGTCAATGGGAGAGATCAGCGCCCGTGTTGGCGGATCTAAAGCAACGCTCTACAACTATTTTTCCTCGAAGGAGGAGTTGCTGTTCGAGGTTGTGTTCAGCGCCATCGAAACCGAATTCAATACCACGCACGCTTTGCTGGCTGATGCGGGCGAGGATCTGGTTTCAGTATTGATCGCCTTCGGTGAAGGGCTGTTGAACAGCCTTTATACGCCACCCAGTGCCATCGAGGTACGGCGCTTAATCTTTGCCGAATCACGGCGTTCGGATTTAGGAAAAATCTGCTACGAACGCGGCGTACAGCGCAGCCATGCCCAGCTTTCCCGCTTTTTGCGCAAAGCCATGCAGCAGCACAAGCTACGAGAAACCGACCCTGACGTGGCGGCTTGGCATCTGTACGGCTTGCTGGATTCGACACTGTTACGTCGCTGCTTGCTCTGCGTGCAAGACTCGGTGAGCGAAGAGGAAATTCAGACTGCGGTGCGTCAAGCTGTTGCTGTTTTCATGGCCGGTTATGGGACACCCGCCTGAGCTGAGATCGCAATGCCGGTCACCGCTTTAGCCACTTCTATCTTGTCAGACCGAAATAGCGGTCTGACAAGAGCCATCGACAGCAATCCTGCCAGCCAGCACACACAGCAACTTGTCTTTCATCCGTGCTGGCTAATCTTGGAGTAGTTCACGCCGCCACCGGCAATGCTTCATGGGTAAAACACGCTTTGGGGCAAACCCGCGAACAGGCTTCACAACCAATGCAGTCCATCGGATTGGCAAGAGTCATGAAGGAATTATCGCTATCGTCGTCATCGTCGTCATCATCATCGTCAAAATCCACGTCGTCGATAGCGCGCTGCACAATGGTTAGCACATCGCGTGGGCAGACTTTGAAACAGCGACCACAGCCGATGCATTTTTCTTCGTTAAGCAGAGTCACGAATTGTGGCGTCCAGACTATACCGCCACGCGTGATGCCGGTGATGATGGGTTCAGCGCCCATGTTGATTACCTCGCTGGTTTGAAAAATTCCGGTATGAACGAACGCTCGACCGAATCGTTCGACTCCACTGTTCGATCCAACCGCTCGACCCAACTGGATATCATTGAAAGAGCCATTATTCTTGCCAGCCTTCCGCTTCCATGGCGGCAAAGCGTGTGTCGTCATCGACAGGCTGTTGGCGGGCGATAGATCGTTGCAACCAAGCCGGGGCGTTGCCGTTGCGCAGAGCCGCTTGCAGTTCGTCGAGCACGGTGGCAATCGACGTGTTCGCCGCTACCCGCATCGGTTGCACTCCCAAGCCCAGTAATTGTTGGATGGCGGAGCCGCCGACCGCTTGGCAATAAACGGCCGCACAGCCTTGCAGCAAATCGAACTTAGCGGCGAGCTTGCTCTCGTGCCCATCCTGCTCCAGTTCACCGAACTCGGCGAATTCGACCACGCAGGACTTCTGAGGACCGACCTCATAAATCAATAAGGCGCTGGCCGAGCCGAAATGCTGATCCACCTTATGACGGTCGCCAGTGGCGAAGGCGATTTTTAGAGTCGGGGTCATTGGCAGCATCGCTCCCGTAGACGCTGGCCATGCGAGGCATGGATTCGATCCAACATCGCGGAAATCACGGCCGGAGCAGGGCGCATCAATGCCACCGGCCAGAATGCGCAGATGCCTGCGGAGCGCCATGACGCGCCTCCTGCCGATAGTCGGCTTTGCCAGAATAGAGAGAGTGATAGGGAGCGACGCCGTGTTCGGTGTGTTCCAGCAGCGCATTGGCCAGTTCGAACAACAGTTGTCGTCCGCCGCTGTAGCCGATCCAGGCGCGTTGATAGCCGCCGATGCGGTCGTACTGGGGAATGCCAGCGCGTAGCAGAGGAACACCGAGTCGTTCGGCGGTCGCGGCAGCGTGAGAATTGCTGATCACCAGTTCGGCCCCATGTTCACGGGCCAGATCTTCCAAGTCTTCCAGGTCGCCAATGCGAATCTGTGGCAATGATGAGCGGGTCAGCACTGCCGCGCGACTGGCGGCGACCGCTGTGACTACTTCCGCACCGGTTTCGGCCAGCAACTCACTGAAAGCATGCAATAGATCGGGATCAGCGCCGATGGCGACGCGGGCCTGAGCGAGCATGAAATGGGTGTCCAGCAAGGCATCCTGAAATTGCGAGCGTTGCCGTTCCAGGAGCGCCGGTACGCTCCGACCGGCGATACTGGCTAAGGTCATTAACAGTCGATCATTGGCTTCCAGACCGAACAGGTGATCAAAGCGGTGTAGCGGTACGCTGGTGCGGCTTTCCAATAATTCCGCAGCGGGATAAAGCGAAGAACCGATGACCAACGTGGCAGCGGCGTCGCCCAAAGTGGCGAAGGCCGACAGCGGCGTACCGCCGATGGTGACCGATGAAAAATCCTCGGCGTCGAGATGGCCGTCCAGGGAGTCTGAGAGATCGGGAATCAGGACCGGATGCAAGCCGAAGCGTTCGATCACGTCACGCAGAACTTCCAAATCGCCCGGTGTCAGCAGCGAGCCGCACAATACATTGACTTGATGGGGACGACGACCCGGCGCGGTGTTGGCCTCGGCAGCGGGCGCTACCCAGGCGTCGATCATGGCAGTCACCGCCGCCGCGAAGCCGCTCTCTAGGCATCCGCTGAAATCCGGGGTATTGACCGCAACGATCCGTATCGCCTGAAATTCGGGATGAAGGGTTCGGAATTGTTTGAGCACACGTTGGATGTCGGTCCCTTGCGTCTCCGACAGGCCGGTGGTCAACAAACCGATGGCGGCTGGACGGTTCTTCTCAGCGATAGTCTTGAGTGCCGCGATGACATTTTCATCTGCACCCATGATGCTGCTGATCGGGTCCATTGCGGTACTTTGCAGCGGGATCGGTTCCCGAAAGTGCCGCACCAGAAGCACTTTGGCAAAAGCGGTGCAACCCTGCGCGCCGTGCAGCAGCGGCATGGCCCGATTCAGACCGAGTATCGCCAAACTCGCGCCGAGTGGCTGGCTGGTTTTCAACGGACTCACCGCCAGCGGTTTGGAACGGTTCGATAATTCAGCCATGAGTGACCTCGTGCAAGGTAGTCCAGGGCGCGGGACGGCGCACGGCACTCCACACCGGGTTTTCCAAAGCGTGGCTCAGTTGCCGCGCCAGTGTCAGCATGCCCTGATAGCCCGCGTAGCCGTGTTCGCGTTCCTGATTGACATCCAG
>JACSSB010000321.1 GCA_014879435.1 Phycisphaerales bacterium | reverse complement strand
AGGAACTTTAACCGGTTCCTCACCCAGGGCCACCCCTCCGATCTACCCTTATCCAGAACTCACGTTAAAATGGGGATTTCCAAACAGCTTCTTAGCTTGCTGGAAGCTGCCCGCTCCTCTCATGCAATGGAATCCCTTACTCTCACCCGTTGCGCACGGCGGTGGCACGTCGGTCCGTGCGGATCGAATCGGACATCAGATTTCGATGTTCCTTCGCCGCCACCTCGGCGGCCAGTCGATCGTAGAATTCTTGAGCGCTGGGGGTTTCGTCCCACAATGTGTATTGCCGGACCACGACGGCCACATCGCCGGGCGTCAGGCGGTTGAGCCGTGAAACGGTATCTTTCCAGATCATCGCTTCGGTCAACTCGCCACCTAGCCGGATAAACTCTTGGGCGAACAAACCCCAGCGTTGAACGGGTCTGAGCCAATCGAAACGAATCTTCCATGGAAAGCGGCGTAGGCTGGCTGCATCAAGCGTCTCCATCAGATTGGTGGTGGCGATGAAAATTCCGTCAAATGCCTCCATCTGAGTCAGCAGCTCGTTGACCTGGGTTACTTCCCAGGAGTGGTGGGCGTAGTGCCGGTCGCGTAGGAAGGAATCGGCCTCATCCAGCACCAGCACCGCGTCACGTTGGTGGGCATCGTCAAACATCGCAGCGATACTTTTTTCCGTCTGGCCAACATACATACCCAGCAGGTCGGAGGCTTGCTTGACCAACAACGGCTTCTCCAATGCATCGGCAATATGATGGGCCAGTGCCGATTTACCGGTACCAGTCGGCCCGTAGAAGCAGAACACCCCGTGCGGACGACGTTGCAGTACTGCGATCAGCTTGGGTATATCCTGATCGACGTTGAGAAAGCGCAGGTCGTAGGCAGTCGGAACACCGTTGCAAGTCGGCGTGCGTTTTTGCTGGAGCAGCGTAACCGAACCATCCAGTGCTTGCTGTACTAGCGCCCGATTCACTGCCAAGTCCCCATTGCCCGCGTAGCGAGCTAATTTGGCAGCCCGTTCCAGTTGTGCCGGGATTAGCTGTTCGTGGGCGGCGATCCGCGCCAGCCAATCATCTTCCCCCGCCCAGTCACCGAGATGGTGGCGGGCGATCTCGATCCGTACTGATAGGGGTGGGGTCGAGAAGCGGATCGAATAATCAAAGCGCCGCAGATAAGCTTTATCCATCGCTTTAGCGTGGTTGGTAAGCCACAACGCCGGTACTGGGTTATTTTCTAGGGTGCGGTTGATCCAGGACTTGCCAGCGGTGGCCCGGTCCTGACGGAGTTCGAATATGTCTTCGACCTCATCGAACAGCAGCAGGGCATTGTCGTGCCGGGCTAGTAGCCGTTGGCTCAGATTAAAGGCACGAAGGCGCGCTTCGCCGCAGATGGGATCACCGTCCTCATCTGCGTAATCGACCTCATACAGTTCCGCGCCCACTGCTTCGGCCAGCACGGCGGCATACTCGGTTTTACCCACGCCGGGCGGGCCGTACAATAGTAAGTTGGTACCGGCGATTTTGTTTCGTAGCGCCGCGCGCAATAGACCGGCTGCTGCCATCGTGTCCCTAGCGAGATGCGGGAAGTTCGCCACGGTCAGGGTACGCCGAGGCGGGCGCTTGAGAAAACAAGCCATCAAGGCATCAGCGTCGGTGTGCGGAGCGAGCAGGAGATTCGCCAGATTCTTGCGCACGCCGAGCTTATCATCTAGATCAGCGAGATGCGTAGTTAGTTCGACCAACCCGGTGGTGAGCAAGGTAGCGGTGGGTTGTAAAGCTGCGAGAATGCCGTCTGGCGAGCAGCCAGTCAATCGCGCGAGCAGCTTGCAAAGCAAGGGAGTGCTGATGCCATCCCGCGACTGCTGAGCGATGGCTTTATGAAAGATATGATCCCCGTGCAGCAGCACGGCGAAGACGAGTACGGCCTGCTCGGCTTCGTTTAAGCCCACCAATCGGGCAAGCCGATCCAAGTTACGCACCAGCGGTAGATCTGGATCCAGATCGATTCGCGCCAGTTCCGCGCGCCGCCGCTGGAGTCGCTGCAGAGACTGGAAGTGCCCATCTTTGCCGCTTTGGTTATCCTGGTCGTCCTTGTCATCCTCGTTATCCTTGTCCAGACCGGTCAGAGCCAGAAATTCCTCGTTATCCCAGCAGGATCTGCGGCGCGAAGAACGGCTCTTGAGGGGATTATCCCAGTTCAGCAGCAGGGCTAGGTCAATCAACCAGCGACCCAGCATGGCCCGATAGGGTGCAATCTCGTCATCGCCCAGTGTGGTGAGTGAAACGATGGGGTTGACTTGTAGATAACGAGGTAAGGTCATGAAGGACTCCGATCAGGCCAGGGAACGGAGTAAAGAATACGACGACTACCCGACAGCATGCGTCGGCTTCACCTAGGCCGTATGCATGAGCACGGAGGAATACTCCATGTCTGCATCCGACGCAATCTGTCGCACAAATCACGTATTCTGATAGTCGGGTAGTCGCTCGACACCACCCACGCTTGACCTCTCCCACATAACGGACATCACCATGCCTCGCAAATCGATGCTGGATCCCCAAATGAAGGCCCTGCTGGATAACCTTAATCTCAACGGTCACGATAATGAATTACGCGCCGAACCTACCGAAGATGCTGCCGACCACCTGTGTATCTTGCACCAGCGGCTGACCAATGGTCGGGAAAACGCCTTGCGGCCAGGGATGTTGGCGGTGTGGAAGCCAGGACTGAAAAACTGCCGGTTCCCTCGCTACGGCGAGCCGGCGGTGGTGATCGAAGTACTCGATCCGCCCTTGATCAATCACAAAGCCGAAGCTTGGTCGCCCTACTATCGGGAACCGCTGGATTTGCTATTGGGTATCCTGTATCAGGACAACAAGTTCCTCGCCTACCATTTCGATAGCCGCCGCTTCCAGCCATATGAGGGTTCCGACACGCCGAATCGGTAGTCGCTTCATTGCGCATGAGCATCGCTCAGCGGCGCCTGATCCTCTACCACTCCTCTAGTAAGACGACCCGTCATGAAAGAAGACGCTATCACCACCTTCAACCGCCGCCTGGGTATTTTGGCGATGTTCAAGGGTAGCGAGCCGCTGACTACTCAGATGATCTTCAAACGTTTGCAGGGCACCGCCGAGGAAATGGACGAACGCTCGGTACAACGTGCCTTGGCGCTGCTGGGTGCGGCTGGCTTTCTGGAAACGGTGAATCCTGATGCTAAACCGTTGCAATGGCGTTGGCCAAAAGGAAAAAAATTCATGGCCCTACCCCGATTGTCCGATCAGGAGGTGCTGGCGTTCCGGCTACTGGAGCTGTTTCTAAAACCACTGCTACCCCAAGAATCCTACCGGGCGCTAAGGCCCTATTTCGAGACTGCGCGTGGCGAGCTCGGTCAGATGCCATTTTGGGCACCGGTCAAAAAATGGGAGACGAAGGTGCGCATCATTCCGCCGACCCAGCCGTTGTTGCCACCGGAACCACCAATCATGTTGATGTCAGAGGCAGCGCGGGGAGACTGGCGTCACCATCAGCAGCGGGTACGTGATGCTATCTTGAGGGCTCTGTTCGAGAGTCAGCAGTGCGCCATTGAATATCAACAGCTTTGGCGAGATCAGCCGGCGCACTGGACAATTCATCCATTAGTTTATCTACAACGTGGACCGGCTTTTTACTTGCTCTGTACCCTCGACAATTACACCGATGTACGGCAGCTGGCCATGCATCGGATACGGTCAGCCACGGTGTTGGATCGGAAAGCGCATACACCGACAGGGTTTGACCCAGATCGAGAGGTGGAGCGGTGTCAGGGCATGGGGGGGTGCGGCGAACCATTACGATTGGTGGTTCGATTCTGGAAACGTGCTGGGCTGCATTTACTGGAAACGCGCTTGGCCACCGATCAGATGGTGGAGGACGAGGGCGATGACTATTTCCGACTGACCGCTACGGTCAACGATACTGCGCAATTGCGCTGGTGGTTGTTGTCATTTGGCTCCAAGGTGGAGGTGCTGGGGCCTGCTGATTTGCGAGAGGAGATGGCAAATCAAGCCTATTGGATGAATCAGCTGTATACCCAAGCAAATGGCACGCTTGAACAAAAATAGAAGGCCATAAAACCATAATTATATATATGATTTAATTATATATTTTATATATGGAAAAGAGGAAAAAACGATGACTGGACCTGTATGGGGTTTGCTCGGCCCGGCAACATTATTTAGTGAACGGCGAACGCGCACGCTCGGCTTGGGTGCTGCCGTGCGGACATTCAACGACCTCGCTGTACCCGGTCTAGGCGGCGTCTGGTTCGGCAAACAGCTATTTTTAGCCATCTTAGGTGTGGTGGTAGCGGAACAGGCACGCAATGCGGGCAGACGCATTCAGAATATTGAGACGGCCAATGCCATTGAAGCACTTGCCTGTTGGCTGGCACTCAACAGCAACGACTGGAAACCCGATCCCCGTTTGCGTGGCGCAACGAAGATGCAGGGAAAAACCGACCTTTCTTTTGCAAACGTGCGCAAATCCAATTTTTATATCATCCAACCCATGCGTATGGCGACGGTGCAGCCTTTGCTGGCGCTGGCGCTTGCCGAGGCCAGCAGCGAACGCTTTAACGCCTTCCACTGTACATCGCACGGTCTAAGTTTTGTTAATACCGCGTGTTCCGACTTTAACCCTTGCTACTACAGTAAGGGCATACTGGAACATCTAGTTGGATGGGCAAAGGACGAGCATAACAACGTTAAATCCTCCAATAACTTGCAGAAAGCACTATCACCTCTTGTTCCGCTCTCTCGAAGTGCTCGTGAATTTCTAAGGGAGCGACTGGTGCAAAATACTGGAGATAAAGGACAACGCCGCCGAGCAGCGCTCGCTTGGGTTGACGATCTTCACCATATTTCGCAGCCATCCATAACGTGGGAGACCAAACCCAAAACCCTGGAAGACGATCACTGGGACGACCTGCATGCAGGTGCGCTCTTTTTCACGGTACGCGATGCGGCGATCAGCGTGCTGGATCGGCTTGAGGCCCACATCGCTCACCAAAGTGCGCAGCGATTTTCCCTGGACGAGCCAATACCAGGACCCATCGCGAGCGAGATGGAATCTCTACGAAGACAGGCCCAAGTGTTTCTTGACAAGCGCCATGACCCCTCGCCCGGCGAGCTGGCTCGCGCCTTTTGTCGTGAATGTATTGATAGCAGCGATGCCAATCTGATCGTGAATTTGGTCAGGCGTGACGACCGAGTGCTACGCCTGCGGGGACGCGTGGTATTGCCTGGCGCGGCCTTTCGCGGGGATCAAACACAACACCCTAATGCCGTAAGCGCTCCAGACGAAGAAGGCGCCGAGACCAGTGACCCGCTTACGATAGCGTGGCCTGTCGGTATCTCGTACCGCCTCAACAACCTGTTTCTACTGAATCTCGATCTGCATGGAAAACTCGATGAGTGGCTTGGTCGTTCGACGACCAATACTGGAGATTCACAATGAGCGCGTGGAAACCACCCTCTCTGGCCCAGCATTTTGAAGCTCCAGATGACTGCATCGGTTATTTCGGCTGGTTGTGCGGCTATTCGGCGGATGCCGAATTTCTCGATGATGCGGTGGAACGCTTCATGCGCCAAACCCACAATCAGCGCGCTTATAGTGGCCGAATCGCACTAGCGCTGATACTTGAT
>JACSSB010000239.1 GCA_014879435.1 Phycisphaerales bacterium | reverse complement strand
CACATCCCGCACATGGATGTTTTCTACCGTGCCGCCGCGATAGGAATTGGTCTTGAAGCGTACCGCGATATCCAGTTCTTCACTGCTCATCAGCAAGTTTTCACCAAAGGCATTGATGACTCCGCCCGACATTTCACTGCCGATGGTGAAGCCGCCATGACCATTAGCGAAACGGCAATTGCGGACCACGATGTTCTGGCATGGGGTGGGATTGCCGTCATACAACAGGCTTTGTAAGCCGTCCAGGCCACGTCCAGCCTTAATGGCGACGCAATCGTCACCGGTATCGAAAGTGCAGTTTTCGATCACGACATCGGTGCAGGATTCGGGATCGCAACCATCGTTATTGGTGCCCAAGCTGGCCGCCGTGTAATTGCGGATGGTGACGTTGGTGCAGAACACCGGATGCAGCAGCCAGAACGGTGAGCGGGTAATGGTGATGCCATCGATCAGCACATTTTCGCATTCGTAAAATTCGACGAAGGCGGGGCGCAAATAATGGCCAGCACCGTACACGCGCTCTGCCACCGGTACTTGGGTGAATGGCGCGATGGCTCCGCCCTGAGCACGCAATTGAGCGGTATCGGCATTCTGACCGGGTTGACCTGCCTGCCAACCCCATTGGGTTTGCTGCTTCCACGGCCACCAGTGTTCGAGATCGGCTTGGCCGTCAAGTAAACCCGTACCGGTGACCGCGACATTGGTTTGACGGTAGGCGTAGATCAGCGGCGAGTAGTTGTAGCAATCGTTGCCTTCCCAGCGGGTGAGAACCACCGGTAAATACTGGTTGGGGTCGGTACTGAACAGCAAAGTCGCATTCTTGGTGACATGCAAATTGACATTGCTTTTCAGATGAATGGCGCCTGTCAGGAATTTACCGGCGGGTACATAAACGCGGCCACCGCCCTTTCGGTGGCAGGCTTCGATGGCGTCGACAATCGCCGCCGTGCAATCAGTCACGCCGTCACCGACCGCACCAAAATCGGTGATATCGAATTTCTGCTGCCGAAACCGAGGGGGTTTGACGCGCTTCAAAATGTCGTGCGCGAGATCCCAGGGATCTTCCACGGGTTGGACGGTAGGTTTTTTAGAATTTTTCGCTTGGGCAAACGATATGGATTTCCATCCAGCGGCAGTGGCCGCGCCCGCGCCCAATGCAGTGAGGAAGAAGCGGCGGGTGAAGCCGAATTTAGAAGGTGTAGTCATTATTCTCTCCTCAGATCTTATTATTAATTGTTAGATGTGAAGGGGTTGCGTCTTGATGGTTTACTCAAGCCGCGTTTAGATCGCTGGTCCAGGACATGGTCCAGCATCATTTCAAGCCAACAGGGTTTGCGTACCCTGCCAGCGTGTGCCGGGTGCCAGATTGATTGGCGTCCCGATGACTCCCGCTTCAACACAGACGAATCGTTGATAGTCATCCGGTACTAGATCGGACACAGCGGCGCATTTAACCGCCGCTGGATTCCACAGCACCGCATCCGGGAAGCCCTCGGATCGAATGCGGGTTGTGCGATTCGGCTCAATCAGATGCAGTTCTGCTGGAGCGTCGAAGTAGACCTGATCCACCTCGCCGCTGAAGCCCATCTGCGGGGAGGTCTGGCGATTTTCGATCCCGCCAGCCGCCTTATCGAGATAGCGCACGCCCGTCAGGGTCTCGACGACGGTGGCGGCAAGATCGGTCACCGCAAGATAGGTATGGAACGCGGCGGTGAAGGCGAATGGCTCGGTGCCGGTGTTGAGGATGGCGAGGGTTACTGCTAACTGATTTCCGTCAATGGCGAGGGTCAACTCGGCCAGAAAGGCATTGGCCCAAAGTGCGCGGCTCTCTTTTGTATCGCGTAGGCGAAAGATTGCGGATGCGCCCGTTCCAGCCTTCTTTACTTCGACGAATTCCCATGGCATCACGCGCACAAACCCATGCTGAGGCAATGACCCCAACATCGCGAACTGCGGGAATACGATGGGAATGCCACCACGGATAGGTGCATCCGCGCGGAACCGGGAGGCCCGGCTCAGGAACAGGCGTTCCTGGCCACCGGCAGGAATCCACGAGGTCACATGCGCACCGTGGAGGTAAATCTCAGCCTGTGCGCCGTCTGGGGCAACCAGCGTCAGCTTGGGCAGATCGCCAGCGCCCGGCGTGATAGTAAAGAGAGAATCTGAGTTTGGAGGGTTCATGGAGATTTCCTTGTTTTCATTCCCTTCCTCTTGATCCAGGCAGGGAAGGGAAATCCGTAGCGATGAATGACTGAAATAGCCTCCAGCACTCCAGTGAGGAGGCGAATCTCTCCTCAGCGGATGACGCGGGCGCCCTTGCCCTTCATTGCCGCTTCGACTTCTTCTACCCGTACCATCGAGGTATCGCCTGGGGTGGACATGGCTAACGCGCCGTGAGCCGCGCCATATTCGACGGCAGCTTGTGGGCCTTTACCTTCTAGGAAGCCGTAGGCCAGACCAGAGGCAAAGCCGTCGCCGCCGCCCACGCGGTCGTAGATTTCCAGGTTGTCGCGCTTCATCGATTCGTAGATCTTGCCGTCATACCAGAGGATGGCGGACCAATCGTTGACGGTCGCGGTCTTGGCATTGCGCAAGGTGGTGGCGGCTACTCGGAAGTTCGGGTATTCCTTCACCGCTGTCTTGATCATGTTGGCGAAGGATTCGGTCTGGATGTTGGTCAGATGCTCGTCGGCACCTTCAACCTGGAAGCCCAGGCACGCGGTGAAATCTTCTTCATTGCCGATCATCACATCGACGTATTTGGCGATTTCCCGATTGATCCGCTGTGCGCCTTCCTTACCGCCTTGGCTTTTCCACAGCGATGCACGGAAGTTCAGGTCGTAGGCGACGACCGTGCCGTATTTCTTGGCAATTTCCACCGCTTCGAGCACCGCTTCGGCGGTGTTGGGCGCTAGGGCTGCGAAGATGCCACCGGTCTGGAACCAGCGCACCCCGTCCTCACCGAACAGTTTTTCCCAGTTCACTTCGCCGGGGCGGATTTGTGAGGCGGCAGAGTGGCCACGGTCGGAGCAGCCCAGCGCCGGGCGAATGCCGAAACCTTTCTCAGTAAAATTCAAACCGACGCGGGTGTTACGACCCAGGCCGTCGAAATCGCGCCAGATCACGTAGGACATGTCCACCCCGCCCTGCATGATGAAATCTTCGACCAGCCAGCCAAGGTCGTTTTTGGGCAGGGCGGTCACTACGGCAGCACGCTTGCCCCAGCACTTGCGCATGGCACGCGCAACGTTGTATTCGCCACCGCCTTCCCAGACTTGGAAGGAGCGGGCGTTACGCACCCGGCCAAAGCCTGGATCGAAACGCAGCATGACTTCGCCAAAGGATACGCAGTCCCACTTCGTCTCTGCCGCAGATTTAATCGCTAATTCAGCCATTGGGTTTTCCTTTTTATTTTTCTCGTACCTAATCGTTCACCTCCCCCCTTTGAAAAAGGGGGGCTGGGGGGGATTTCACACCAGCGACGGGATTCAAATCCCCCCTTACCCCCCTTTGAAAAAGAAGGGGGGGATTGAACTGTTACTCTCATACATCCTCCTCCTGGTAGGGGAGGACAGAGACAGTAAGAGAGCGCGATCAACGCGGTTTCAGTGCGCTCGCTTCCTTGGCCAAGGCGGTGATCTTGCCCCAGTCACCGGCTGTCATCGCCGCTTTGGGTACCAGCCAGGAACCACCGACGCAGGCGACATTGGGCAAGGCCAGAAAATCGGGAGCGTTTTCCACCGAGACGCCACCAGTCGGGCAGAACATCACATCCGGGAACGGTCCACCCAGCGCCTTCAACATGCCGATGCCACCAGCCTGTTGCGCGGGAAAGAGTTTCAATTGGCTGAATCCGGCCAGACGGGCGGCGATCACATCGGATGGCGTCATCACCCCAGGCAGCAGGGGTAAGCCGGTTTCGTGGGCGGCTTGAATCATTGTCGGGGTCAGGCCGGGGCTGACGCCGAAGCGCGCACCCGCTTCCAGGGATTTGGCGAATTCTTCCGGGCGGGTGAGAGTGCCGACGCCAACAATCGCGTCGGGCACTTCGCGGGCGATGGCCCGGATCGAATCCAGGCCGACAGCGGTGCGCAGGGTGATTTCCAGCACCCGTACTCCACCGGCAACCAAGGCTTTGGCCAATGGAACCGCGTGCGCCAGATCTTCAATCGCGATGACCGGAATCACGGGTCCAGTGCGCATGACTTCAAGTACGTTCATGGAGCATCCTCTTTGATTTATAGGCTATTTATGTGGTGTATCGGCCCCCCCTTTGGAAAAGGGGAGTAGGGGAGGATTTTGCATGGGCGACGAGGCCAGAATTCCCCTAACCCCCTTTTCCAAAGGGGGGACTGAACGCTTATGGCTAGGGAGTCATCGCCGCCGCTCAGGTCGTCACCGAAATCGACCAGGGGACGAATTCGTTTTGCCCATAGCCGTGTATTTCACTCTTGGAGCGTTGGCCTGAGGCGCAATCCAGCATCATTTGAAAGATGCGCGCACCGACCTCGGCAATCGTCACCGAGCCATCGAGAATCTCGCCGCAGTTGAGATCCATATCCTCCTGCTGCCGCTGCCACAACGCGCTGTTGGTTGCCAATTTCAGAGATGGTGCAGGCTGACAGCCATAGGCGGAACCGCGACCGGTGGTGAAACAGATCAGATTCGCCCCACCTGCCACTTGACCGGTGGCCGACATCGGATCGTAGCCAGGGGTATCCATGAACACGAAGCCCTGAGCCGTGACGGGTTCGGCGTATTGGTACACCTCCACCAGATTGGTAGTCCCCGCTTTGGCCACCGCACCCAGCGACTTTTCCAGGATGGTGGTCAATCCGCCCGCCTTGTTTCCGGCGGAAGGATTGTTATTGAGTTCGGCGTTGTTACGAGCGCAATAGTCTTCCCACCATGCTAAGCGCTGGGTCAGTTTTTCGCCGATTTCACGCGAAACGGCACGGCGGGTTAGCAGATGTTCGGCCCCATAGATTTCCGGCGTTTCCGACAGAATCGCGGTGCCGCCGTGTTGCACCAGCAAATCCACCGCCGCGCCCAGCGCTGGATTGGCGGTGATGCCGGAATAACCATCCGAGCCGCCACATTGCAGCCCAACGACCAAGTGACGAGCCGATACCGGTTCGCGGGTGACCGCATTGGCAGCGGGCAGCATCTGTTTGACGGCCTCAATCCCGTGTTGCACGGTTTTGACGGTCCCGCCCACATCCTGAATGGTTAGGGTGCGTAGCTGATCATCTTCTTTCAGGTTGTGTGCCCGAAGCACGCCACCGATCTGGTTGGTTTCGCAACCCAGACCGACGAACAGCACGGCAGCAAAGTTGGGATGGTTGGCATAACCGGCCAGGGTGCGGCGCAGCAGCGCCAATCCGGGGCCTTGGGGGTCGATGCCACAACCGCCGCCATGGCTCAGTGCCACCACGCCATCCACGTTGGGAAAATCGGCCAGCGCCGCTGGATTGAAATCGCGGCGGAAATGATCGGCAATGGCGTGTATCACGGTGGCGGAGCAGTTGACGCTGCTCAAGATGCCGATGTAGTTGCGGGTTGCCACCCGGTCATCGGCGCGCACGATCCCCTGAAAGGTCGCAGGCTCTTCGGTATAAACCGTGGGTTTGGCATCGACGCAGAAGGCGTAGTCGCGTGCGAATTCGGCCATCGCCAGATTTTGGACATGGAC
>JACSSB010000371.1 GCA_014879435.1 Phycisphaerales bacterium | reverse complement strand
GGATCCCCGCCTACGCGGGGATGACGGCAAAGGCGGTACAGTTTCTCCATACGTCATTCCCGCGAAAGCGGGAATCCAGAGAGGCACATCGATGAAGCAGCCAGCCGTTTACATTCTAGCCAGCCAACGCAACGGCACTCTATACATTGGCGTAACTGGCGATCTGGTCAAGCGCATCTGGGAGCACAAGAGCGACCAAGCCGAAGGATTCACCAGGAAATATCAGGTTCATGGCTTGGTTTACTACGAGCTGCACCAAGAAATGCTGACGGCAATTACCCGCGAGAAACAACTAAAAAAATGGAATCGCGTATGGAAATTGGCACTCATCGAAAAGCAAAATCCGCAATGGCGAGACTTATGGGAAGACATCATCACCTAAGAAGCCGCCTAATCCTCAATGATGTGCAGGATGCGCCACCACCGCCTCCTCAGCGGTATCGCGATCATGGGAATGATCCTTAGCGATCAAGACATACAACGCCGGTACGATAAACAGGGTGAACAGCGTACCGATTCCCATACCGCCGACCAGCACCAAACCGATGGAATTACGGGCAGCGGCACCAGCCCCGGTAACTAAGGTCAATGGCAAATGACCAGCAATGGTCGCGGCTGTAGTCATCAAGATGGGTCGCAATCGAGTCATGGCCGCATCTCGCACCGCATCGAGCTTGGACAGACCCGAGAACTGGCGTTTATTGGCGAATTCCACGATCAAAATGCCGTTCTTAGCGATCAGACCGATCAGCGTGACCAATCCCACCTTGGAATAAATATTCAAAGTAGTAGTCCACCCATCGGTCAGCGTAAAGGGAATGTTCGGGTTCGGCATCTTCAGGAAGGTAAACAGCAACGCCCCAAACATCGCAAACGGCACCGAACCGAGCAGGATGATGAACGGATCGCGGAAGCTGTTGAATTGGGCAGCCAGCACCAGAAAAATCAGGATGATGGCAAAACCCATGGTGCTGAAGAACTGGCTGCCGCCTTCCCGCCGAAGCTGGCGCGACTCACCGGTGTAATCGATCACATAACCTTGCGGCATCAGCTTGGTGGCTTCATCTTCCAGAAACCGCAGCGCCTCATCCAGCGGGCGAACCGCCACCCCGCTGATCTTGACCGCATTCAACTGTTGAAAACGGTTAAGCGAGCGCGGCTCGGTAGTGTTGCGCAGCGAAGCAATCGTGCTCAACGGGATCAAGCGGTTATCCGGCCCGGTGATATAAATATCTTCCACTTGATCGGGATTGAGCCGCCCCACCCGTTGCACTTGGGGAATCACCTTGTAACTACGACCGGCGATATTGAAGCGATTGACAAAATTACCACCCACCGCAGCGCTAAGATCGGCACCGACTTGCTGCAGATTGAGGCCCAGGTCGGCCACCTTATCGCGGTCGATCACGATCTCGGTTTGCGGCTGATCGATCTTGACATCGATCAACGGCGGAAAAGCAAACATCTTGCTCTCTATCGCCTTAGCCTGTACCTGCTGCGCAATTTTCAGAATTTCCTGAGAATCGGCGGTCGAAGCGATGATGAACTCGACCGGAAACTGGCCGCCACCCGGTAGAGCCGGTGGGGTAACCGGGAACATCTGGATGCCGGGAATATGCTGTAGTTTTTGCTGGATCTCGGGCAGGATTTGCGCGGTAGTCCGTTCCCGCTGGTCCCAAGGCTTGGTCACCATGCCGCCGAAACCAGAAGTGGGAAAGGTGATCTGAAAAGTAAACTCGGTTTCAGGAATACTCAAAAAAGCTTCGTTGGCAGCCGCAGTGAAGGCCGTGGTTTGATCGAGGGTGGCGTTGGCCGACGCATCAACGATGCCAAAGATCACGCCCTGATCCTCAGCTGGTGCCAGTTCTTCCGCCGAGAACATCCACATCGGCGTCACTACCAAAAATAGTGCAGTCCACACCAGATAGGCCGCTGGACGTGCGTTCAGGGTGCCAGACAGCAGATAGCCATAGAACTGCTTCAGCCGCTCGAATCCGGCATTGATGTGGGCAGGCAGCCAATGCTGCTCGTCTTCCGCAGTCAACAACTTGGACGACATCATCGGCGATAGAGTCAGCGCCACCACCCCGGAGATGGTCACCGAACCGGCCAGAGTAAAGGCGAATTCACGAAACAGTGCTCCGGTCAGTCCGCCTTGCAGGCCGATGGGGGTGTAGACCGCAATCAAGGTGATCGTCATCGCGATGATGGGGCCGACCAACTCACGAGCGCCTAGAATCGCCGCATTGAAAGGAGTCTGGCCCTCACGCAAATGACGCTCCACGTTTTCCACCACCACAATGGCATCGTCCACCACCAGACCGACCGATAACACAATCGCCAGCAGGGTGAGCAGATTGATGGTGAAGCCAAAAACCTGCATCAAAAAGATACCGCCGATCAAGGACAGTGGAATGGCGATCACCGGCACCAGCACCGAACGCAGCGAGCCAAGGAACAGGAAGATGATGATTACCACGATCAGCAAGGTCTCGCCCAGCGTCTCGATCACTTCCTTAATCGCGTTATTGATGTAGTTGGTGGCGTCATAAGCGATCTGTGCGGTCAACCCCGTAGGCAAATCCCGCTGAATCAGCGCCATTTCAGTCCGAACTCGGTTGATGACATCGATGGCATTGGCGTTGGGCAGAGGAAAGATCCCCATGAATACCGCAGTCTGCCCGGAAAAACGTACTTCGGCGTCGTAACTCTCAGCACCCAGTACCACATCGGCGATGTCGCGCAGCCGCACCAATGCCCCTCCGCTCTCGCGGATGACCAGATTCTTGAACTCCTCAACCGAGCGAAGATCGGTATTGGCGGTCAGGTTGACTTGAATCAGCGAACCCTTGGTACTGCCCAGCGCGGCCAGATAGTTATTGGCGGTCAGCGCTTGGCGGATTTGCACCGGGCTGATGTTGAGTGCGGCCATGCGGTCGGGCTTGAGCCAGATGCGCATGGCAAAGGTGCGCGCACCCAGAATCTCAGCGCGCTGTACCCCTTCCAGTGCGGATAGTCGGGGTTGCACCGCTCGCACCAGATAATCGGTGATCTCGTTCTGTTGCAGGACATCTGAACTGAAACTCAGATAGGCCGAGGCGAACTGGCTGTCGGCCGATTCGATGTCGATGACCGGTACTTCGGCTTCAGGCGGCAAGTCACCACGCACCTGATCAACCTTGGCGCTGATTTCAGCCAGGGCTTTGGTAGGGTCGTAGTTCAGCTTGAGGCGGGCGGTGATGGTCGATGAACCCTGAGCGCTTTGCGATTCGAGATAATCGATACCGTCAGCGGCGGCGATGACACGTTCCAGCGGCGTGGTGATGAAGCCACGCACTAGGTCAGCACTGGCACCGACATAAGCGGTGGTGACCTTGACACTGGCGTTGTCACTACGGGGGTATTGCCGCACGTTGAGGCTGAAGACAGCCTGGATACCAGCGATGATGATCACCAAATTGACCACAATCGCCAGTACCGGGCGGCTGATAAATAGATCAGTGAAGGACTTCATAGCGGGGCAGTGTCAGGAGTTGGTCGGCTTGGGATCGATTTGGAAATCGGGCGCCAGTTTGTTATCGATCACGACGGCCATGCCGTTGCGCAATTTAAACACTCCGGTAGTAACGATAGTCTGTCCGACATCTAGCCCAGATTCGACGATGACGAAATCACCTTTGGTCTTACCGAGCCGCACGAAGCGCTGGTTGAGCACCTTGCCGGTTTTCCCGGTTTTCTCGTCCCGCTGATCCTCGACCACGAAGACCGAATCGCCGTAGGGCGCGTACAGCACTGCCGTGGCCGGAATCACCCGCACCGCTTCGGTGGTGGGCAGCACAGCGGCGGCATCGACGTACATGCCTGGACGCAGTAGGCCCTGAGAATTGGCCAGAGTGGCTTGTAAGCGAACGTTACGGGTGATTGCATCCACCTCGGGATTGATTGCGGTCAGTGTGCCTTTGAAGCTCCGCTCAGGAAAGGCGTCGGTACTCACTTGTACCGTTAAGCCAGTTTTGAGTTGAGCGAGGCGCTGCTGGGGTAGGGAAAAATCCACATACACCGGGCCGAGCGCCTGTAGGGTGACAATGGGGTCGCCCACATTAAGAAACTGGCCGAGATTCACTTGGCGGATGCCGACACGACCGGAGAACGGTGCGCGGATGGTTTTCTTGGCGATCACCGCACGGATGTTGTCGATCTGGGCTTCGGCTTGTTTGGCCTGAGCCTCAGTAGTGTCAAGATCGGCTTGGGAGATCATTTTTTTGCCCCGCAGATCGCGGTTGCGCTCCTGGTTGGCGCGGGCCAGTTCGGCGCTGGCAATCGCCGAGCGCAATTGCGCCTGCTCAACGCCAGTATCGAGTTCCACCACCAGATCACCCGTGTGGACCATGGCCCCAGATTCAAAGGCAATGTGCTTGACCGTGCCCGCCACTTCGGCACTGAGCAAGACCCCTTGCACGGCAGTAACCGAACCGACAGCAGTGAGTGTTGGTTGCCAAGTATCTTGCTTGACTTCGGTGGTGGTGACCGTCTCGGGTGGTTGCACGAAATTAGCGCCCTGTGCAAATAGGGTCTGGAACTGCAAGAGCTTGAGACCGGCCAGCGATCCTACCAGCAGCAGCACTCCAAGCAGGGAAAAAATGATTTTCTTGATCATATTTAAGACTATCCTGAAGAACGTCGAGGAATCTGCTCTTTTATCTTTATATTTTAGTGGAGTGGAGCGCTCGCCGATGCTTGGGATTGAGATCGGGAGCCAGTGCTTGAGTTTGAATCACCCACGCGCTTGCCGAATAATATATACATTCAAGTATGTATGTAAACGTTTTCCCCGGTCGCTGGTAGTGCATGGAGGTTCTCGATGGCGCGAAAGACAAAGGAAGCGGCGCAAGAAACTCGCAATTGCATTTTGGATGCTGCCGAACAGGTGTTTCAGCGGCAAGGGGTATCCCGTACTTCCCTAGCCCAAATCGCGACCGAGGCGGGCGTGACCCGTGGCGCCATTTACTGGCATTTTAAGAACAAGGCGGACCTCTATGATGCCATGATCAAGCGGGTACTCGATCCGGAGACGGTGCTATGTAATGCCGAGCCGCTGGTAAGCGAAGATCCGTTGTGCTTCATCCGTAGCCTGACGATTGATTTTCTGCAGCGCTTGGCGCGGGACGCACGTTATCAGCGGGTGTTCGAGATCGCTTGGCATAAATGCGAGTATGTAGATGAAATGGCCGTTATCCGCGATAGCCATATGGAGTGTGGCCTGCGCTTTATCGCGCTGATCGAGGGCGCGATGCGTCAGGCTCAGACCATGAATCAACTATCCAACATGGTTTCTCCACGGCAAGCAGCGGTGGGTATCATTGCCTTGCTGGATGGCTTGGTCGTCAACTGGACCTTGGAACCCAACCTATTTCCCTTAAGCGAATACGCCCCAGTGATTGTCGATGTGTATCTGCGGGGATTGTGCGCAGTTGGAGGAGAATCATGATTCATCCGCAAGCCCCACTGTCCGGTTGGTCCTGGCGCTTAAACTGGGACACGATTCGCCCCGATTTGGTGATCGGGAGCTGCCCGCGTAGCCCCGCCGATCTTGATCGACTCCAGGCCGAAGCTCAGGTATCGGCGGTGCTGTCGCTACAGGATGATGAATGCCTGGAAAAAATGCAGATCGACTATCCGCAACTACTGGATCATGGTCGTGCCTTGGGCTTGATCATGGAGCGCAGTCCGATGCGTGATTTCGATCCCGAGGACCAGCGTCGGCGGCTACC
>JACSSB010000260.1 GCA_014879435.1 Phycisphaerales bacterium | reverse complement strand
GATCGACGATCTGATCGTTTATGATCGCGGCGCATCGGGTTACCGACTGGTATTGAACGCTGCCACTCGGGATAAGGATCTGGCCTGGATCGCACCACTGGCCGAGCGTTTCAACGTGCCCTGGCACGAACGCGACGATCTGGCGATGCTGGCGGTGCAAGGCCCAGAAGCCCTGGATCGGCTAGAAAAGGTTCTGGGTACGGAGACCGTAACCGCCGTGCGTGCGCTCAAACCCTTCCATGCTCTGGAGATCGGGGACGGCTTTATCGCTCGTACTGGTTATACCGGTGAGGATGGCGTAGAAATTCTAACGCCCGCTGCCACCGTGCCGGAACTCTGGGATCGGATCATCGCCGCCGGTATCTCGCCCTGCGGATTGGGCGCTCGCGATACCTTGCGCCTCGAAGCTGGGATGAATTTATACGGCAGCGATATGGACGAAACCACTACCCCACTCGTTTCTGGACTGGGCTGGACCGTCGCTTGGGAGCCGACCGAGCGCGATTTCATCGGTCGGACTGCGCTGGAACAGCAA
This sequence comes from Phycisphaerales bacterium, assembly GCA_014879435.1. Lineage (GTDB taxonomy): Bacteria > Pseudomonadota > Gammaproteobacteria > Competibacterales > Competibacteraceae > Competibacter. The sequence continues at coordinate 5,246 of JACSSB010000260.1, read as the reverse complement.
CGCACACACGGAGTACCCCAAACTTTCGTGGGGCTGGTGCTAGAGGAGCGTGGCGTACTGCGTAACCATCAGCGCGTGTTCGATGGCGAGCGCGAAGTCGGCCAGATTACCAGCGGTACTTTTTCTCCTACTTTAAATCGCACCATCGCCCTGGCACGGGTCGAAACGGGCGTTAATCCACATTGCCAAGTGGAGATCCGTAGCAAACATCTGCCAGCGCGAGTGGTCAAACCACCGTTCGTCCGCCATGGCCGTGCCTTGATCGAATGACTCACCTCCAAACTTCCGCCGTTGAGGAATCGAACCCATGAGCAGCAGCAACATTCCCACTGACCTGCGTTACGCCGAATCCCACGAATGGGCGCGCGCCAATGGCGATGGCACCGTGACGGTAGGCATCACCGATCATGCCCAACATTTGCTGGGCGATTTGGTATTCGTAGAAATCCCGGAAATCGGTCGTGCCGTGGCCGCCGCCGAAAGTTGTGCCGTGGTCGAATCGGTGAAAGCCGCATCTGATATTTACAGCCCGCTGGAAGGGGTGATCGTCGAGGTCAACGAAGCGCTCGCCGACAAACCGGAACTGATCAACGAAGATCCCTACGGCGAGGGCTGGATTTTCCGAATCAAGACCACCGCCACACTCAATGGCCTGTTGAACGCAGCCGCGTATGAAGCCATCGCCCTCGCCGAAGATGAGGACGAGGATGCCGGCTCGCTGACCAGCCCCAAACTGGTCGAGTGACACGAAGCGGAGCAGATCATGCCGTTTATCCCCCATACCGCCGATGACGTCCAAACGATGCTGGACGCCATCGGTGCGCCCAATCTGGAAGCGCTGTTCGAGGAAATCCCACCGACACTGCGGCTCCATGAACCTCCTTCCCTACCAGAAGCACTGAACGAGCAGCAGGCCACGCGGCTGATGGAGGCACGGGCGGCGGATTATCCTCGCCCACTCTGCTTCCTGGGCGCGGGTGCCTACGAGCACCATATTCCGGCGGCAGTGTGGGAAATCGTCGGCCGTGGCGAGTTTTACAGCGCCTATACCCCCTACCAACCGGAAGCCAGCCAAGGCACTTTGCAGGTTCTGTACGAATATCAGAGCATGATGGCGGGCCTGACTGGCCTGGCTATCTCCAATGCCTCGCTGTACGACGGCGGCTCGGCGCTAGCCGAGGCACTGCTGATGGCGGTGCGCGCCAACCGCAAGTCCAAGTCGAAGCGGATTCTGGTGCCTCGGACCCTGCATCCGCTGTACCGGCGCGTCGCCCGTGCCATCGTGCACAATCAGGGTATCGAACTGGTGGAATTGCCCTACGATCCCACCGGAGGCCATACCCCCAGCGAAGCACTGGCACCTTATGCCGGACAGGATTTCGCGGCTCTGGTCATCCCGCAGCCTAACTTTTTCGGCGTACTGGAAGATGTAGACGCGCTGACCGACTGGGCACACCAGCACAATATATTGGCGGTCGCGGTGGTCAATCCCACCGCACTGGCGATTCTCAAACCGCCCGGCGCATGGGGTGAAACGGGCGTCGATATCGCCTGTGGCGATGGTCAACCGCTCGGCGCGCCATTAGCTTCTGGCGGCCCTTATTTCGGCTTCCTGTGTTGCCGGAAAGAATGGGTGCGGCAGTTGCCGGGGCGCGTGGTGGGTCGTACCGTCGATTTGGACGGCAAACCCGGTTTTACCTTGACCCTGCAAGCGCGCGAGCAGCATATTCGTCGTTCCAAAGCCACATCCAACATCTGCACCAATCAAGGATTGATGGTTACTGCCGCCACCTTGTATCTGTCACTGCTCGGCCCACAGGGCTTGGAACAGGTCGCCGCCACCTGCCATGCCAATATGCGCACGCTGGTCGAGCGGTTGACGCAAATTCCGGGAGTCCGCTCGGTCTTTCATCGACCGGTATTTCACGAGGCGGTATTGCGCCTGCCGCGCCCGGCGCGGGAAATACTGGATGGATTGCTGGTGCACGGCATCCTCGGCGGTTTCGATCTGAGCGACGACTATCCCGAATTGGAGAACAGCGTGCTGGTATGCGCTACCGAAACCCGTGATGAAACCGACCTGCAACGTTATACGATGGCCCTGGCGGATCTCATCTGAAATCAACCTTGACCGAACACGCGCTTATCCTTTCCCAGTGCGATTAAACGGAGGACTTTTCTCATGGCAACCATTACCTTCATTGGCAAATCTGTCCACACCAATGGCGAGCTACCTGCCGTTGGCAGCACTGCGCCCGATTTCAAACTGGTCACCGTCGATCTAAAAGATGTCTCCCTGGCCGATTTCGCTGGCAAGAAAAAATTGCTGAACATCGTGCCCAGTCTGGACACCTCGGTGTGTGCGCTGTCCACCCATAAGTTCAACGAGCACGCTAAAGCCCATCCCGACACCGTCATTCTGGTGATTTCCGCCGATCTCCCCTTTGCGCAGAAGCGCTTTTGCAGCAACGATGGGCTGGTCAATGTGGTGCCGCTTTCGATGATGCGCTCACGCAAGTTCGCCAAAGATTACGGTGTGTTGCAGGAGGATGGGCCGCTGGCTGGCTTGACTGCGCGCGCTGTGGTGGTGCTGGATGAAAACAACCATGTGCGCTACACCGAACTGGTACCGGAAATCACCCAGGAACCCGATTACAACGCGGCGCTGGCGGCGCTGAAGTGATTCCTTCATGTTGATCTTTGATCAGTCCCGCCCTGGTCGGCGGGCGGTTATCCCCGCCGCCGCTCCCGAAGACGCACTATCCGATCTTCCCGAATCCTTACGCCGCCAGCGCTCCGCACCGCTGCCGGAGGTTTCGGAATTACAGGCCGTGCGCCATTACACCCGACTGTCGCAAAAAAACTTTTCCATCGATACCCATTTCTATCCGCTGGGCTCCTGCACCATGAAGTACAACCCACGGATTTGCCACCAGTTGGCCTCGCTGCCTGGTTTTCTGGCCCGCCATCCGCTGGCACCAGAAATCCTCAGCCAGGGTTTTCTGGCTTGCTTGCACGAATTGCAAGAGATCCTACGGGAAGTCACTGGGATGCACGCGGTTTCGCTGACGCCCATGGCCGGGGCACAGGGTGAATTCGCCGGAGTGGCGATGATCCGTGCCTATCACCTTTCCCGAAATGATCATCATCGCCGTGAGATTCTGATTCCCGATGCCGCACACGGCACCAATCCGGCCACCGCCATCATGTGCGGCTTTAGCGTGCGGGAAATTCCGACCGATAGTCAGGGTGATGTCGATCTCGCCGCTTTGCGTCAAGCGGTGGGACCACAGACCGCCGGGCTGATGCTGACCAACCCCTCGACCCTGGGCGTATTCGAGCGGCAAATCACCGAGATCGCCGCCATCGTCCACGAAGCCGGTGGCCTGCTCTATTACGATGGTGCTAATCTCAATGCCATTCTCGGCAAAGCGCGACCGGGCGACATGGGTTTTGATGTAATGCATATCAACCTGCACAAGACCTTCGCCACGCCGCACGGCGGTGGCGGTCCCGGTGCGGGACCGGTGGCGGTCAATACTCGGTTGGAACCCTTTCTGCCGATTCCCATTGTCGGCAAGGAAGGCGAACGCTATCGCTGGCTGACCGAGGCTGATCGGCCCCATAGCATCGGCCGATTGTCGGCATTCATGGGCAACGCGGGTGTCGTCCTGCGCGCCTATGTCTATGCCCTCTTGCTGGGCCGCACCGGCATGGGCCAAGTGGCGGATTATTCCACGCTCAATGCCAATTACCTGTTGGCGGAACTGGTGAAAGCGGGTTTTGAGCCAGCCTTTCCGCAGCGGCGGGCTAGTCATGAATTCATCATCACTCTCAAGCGTCAGGCCAAAACCCTGGGGATTACCGCCATGGATTTTGCCAAGCGCCTGCTCGACTTGGGCTATCACGCGCCGACGACCTACTTTCCGCTGTTGGTGCCGGAATGCCTGTTGATCGAGCCGACTGAAACCGAGTGTAAGGAAGATCTGGACGCCTTTATCGCTGCGATGTGCCAAATCCAGCAGGAGGCTGAAAGTAGCCCTGAGCAAGTCAAGGGTGCGCCCCATCATCAGCCGGTACGACGGCTGGATGAAGTTCGTGCCGCCCGCGACATGGATCTGGCTTGGCAGCCGACTGAGTCCTGACCCCGATGGCGTTCCAAAATCATAAGGGCTGGCGCCGTCTGGTCAACGCCACGGGCTACTCTTGGGCTGGTCTGAAAGCCGCTTGGTGTAACGAAGAAGCGTTCCGACAGGAAGGGTTGCTGTGTGCGGTACTCGCTCCACTGGCGTTGTGGCTGGGTGACAGTGCGGTGGAGCGGGTATTGTTGATCGGCAGCCTGCTGCTGATCGTAATTGTCGAGTTGCTAAACAGCGGTATCGAGGCAGTGGTAGACCGCATCGGACCGGAACACCATGAATTATCAGGTCGCGCTAAGGATATCGGCTCGGCGGCAGTGTTCATGGCGCTGCTGAATGCAGGTGTGATCTGGCTACTGCTTCTATTCACCTGAAAGCCTAAATTCCCTCTCCCCTTGCGGGAGAGGGTTAGGGAGAGGGAGCTTGAAAGCGAACTTCCGCCTATAAAGGCGGAAGCATCCGCAAGTCAATAAGCTAAGGTCATTCCCGCGAAAGCGGGAATCCAGGAATCCTTGCGCCTCTGGACTCCCGCCTACGCGGGAGTGACGATCCCTATTATAGGGATCATGCAATAAATTTTCCTTGCTACATGCGTACGATTACGCTTCGCTAATCGTACCTACGGCTCTTAGGGTATGTTAGCGAAACGTACGCGATACCGGGCCTACGGCTTTACGACTCTAATCGTACCTACGGCTCTCATTGTTCGAAGAATGTGAAACCGCCCCGTTTGTGGATTGGCCTCCGTTGCAGTTCGGTAATTTCTTCAAAGAACACGCGAGCCTCCTCAGTTCGATGAATGGCCGCCACCTTCAATTCTTTTTCTTCCTTCAGATTCGCCAGAGCCTTTGTCTCTGCTTCCTCCGTAGAGTCTGCTTCAACAACCCGCGTGGCGAAGAAGCCGATAAGCCCTTTTTTTCCCAGGATCGCGCCTGGAAAGTTTTCGCCTCTGATGCTGCATTGGTACCAAGCCATATCTCTTATGAACCTCAATAAATGTTAGCGTACGATTACGCTTCGCTAATCGTACCTACAGCCCTCAGGTTACAAGTCTTGGCCCATGCCGGGCACACTAGGTACGATTAGCGAAGCGTAATCGTACGCATG
>JACSSB010000370.1 GCA_014879435.1 Phycisphaerales bacterium | reverse complement strand
GCACCGAGCGATTGGACGTGGTGTAGATCCAAATCTTGCAACGACGACGCATCAACGCCCGCATTAGTGCGAAAGTGCCCCGTCGTAAGCGCTCAGGATAGCGCCAGCGCCGCCACCAGTAGCCTGCTTCCAGCTCGACTGGTACGGAGGGATCACACACCAAAGTGTCATCGATATCGAAGGAAATATGCATAAAACCCTTTCAGTTATATAAATTCAGGAGAGAATCGCCGCCCGTCGTCGTGTGAGATCCATCAACCAGACATGGGTTCCCATCAACGCTGGCCCGGTGCCCTCCTCCGCAGGCTGCGCTTGGATGTAACTACCATCCGATTGCATCAGCCACGCCTGCCGACGATCTTGCAGACAAATCGTGAGGATCTCCCACAGACGCTCACGCGCTGCCCGATCCTCGACTGGAGCGGCTGCTTCGACCCGGCGCGACAGATTACGGAACATCCAGTCCGCCGAACCGATGAAGAATTCGCCCGCCAGCGGATCTTCCTGGCCATTGGCAAAATGGATGATCCGCGAATGTTCGAGAAAGCGACCGATAACCGAACGTACCCGCACGTTCTCGGTCCAGCCGGGCACTCCGGGCGCGAGACAGCAGAACCCACGCACGATCAGATCGACCGGAACCCCGGCTTGCGAGGCTGCCGACAACGCTCGCCCCATCGCCAGATCTTCGACTTGATTCATCTTGGCGACGATGCGGGCAGGTCGACCGGCCTGATGGTGTTCGATTTCCCGCTCGATGCAGGCCAGAAAGCGCTGGCGCATATTGATCGGTGCCACCAGCAACTTCTCGAATTGCGGTGTACGCGAGCAACCGGTCAGATAATGGAACAGGTTGACCACGTCTTTAGTGATGACTGGATCGCAGGTTAATAGACCGACATCGGTATACAGTCGCGCGGTCTTAACGTGGTAGTTACCAGTACCGACATGGGCGTAACAACGCAGATCATGTCCTTCCTGGCGCACCACCAGCGCCACTTTGGTATGGGTCTTTAAGCCCATCACTCCATAAGTCACATGCGCACCGGCCTCTTGCAGTTCCTGAGCCCACAGCAAGTTGCGGGCTTCGTCGAAACGGGCTTTGAGCTCGATTGCACAAGCCACCTGCTTACCGGCTTCGGCGGCACGAATCAGGGAGCGCACGAATGGCGTATCATCGCCAACCCGATACACCGTCATCTTGATCGCCACCGTTTGCGGGTCGATGGCGGCATCGCTAATGAAGTTCTCGACACTCAGATCGAAGCTGTCATAGGGATGGTGGAGCAACAGATCGCCCGCCTGGATCGCTGCGAAAATATCGGTATCCTCATCCGGCAGACGCGGCGGCGGTAGTGGCGACCAGTGCGAGTCGCGCAGCTCCGGCACGTCCAAGCCAGCGATCTGAAACAGGCCGGTGTAATCGAGCAGACCCGGCAATTCGTATACGTCGTCCTCGCTCAGTTCGAAGCGCTCCATCAATCCTTGCCGCAGCGCGGGGTGCGTGTCTGGACTCAGATCCACCCGCACCACCGACCCAAAGCGCCGCTGCCGCAACGCCTCGGTCACCGCCTCGCGCAGGCTTTCCTCCTCTTCCTCGCCTAGCTCGATCTCAGCGTTGCGCAAGATCCGAAACAGGGAGGCATCGACCAATTCCATGCCAGGAAACAGCTTCTCACCGCTGTGTCGAATCAGGTCTTCCAACCGTAGAAAGCGACGCTCACCCGGTGCAGCGTCCGCCTTGAGCGGAATCCACGACGGTAGCATGGTCGGGATCTTGACCCGCACCGGCACGTATTCCTCGGTATCCGGGTTACGCAGGATGAAGCCCCAGTTGGTGGACAGACTCGACATGAATGGGAAGGGATGCGCGGGGTCCAATCCCAGCGGAGTTAGCGCCGGTGAAACGTTGCGGTCAAAGAATTGCGAAGCCTCGTCCCGCTGGGCTTCAGTCAAATCCTCCCAGGTGGCCAGGAAAATGCCATGGCTGGCCAATTTTGGGAGCAAAGCTTGATAGCAGTGCGCCTGCGCCGTTAGCAACTCAAGTATCGTCTGGCGGATTCGTCCAAGCCGCTCGCGGGTACCGCCGGTGCGCGCCACCGGGTCGTCATCACCTTTGGCTTTGGCCACACCGCGCAACAACCCGACGCGTTTCATGTAGAACTCATCGAGATTCGAGGTGAAGATTGCCAGAAACTTGAGTCGCTCCAGCAAAGGAGTACGTTCGTCTAGCCCCTCACACAACACCCGCCGATTGAATTCGAGCCAACTTAAATCACGGTCGATCCAGGCATGGGCCAATAACCCTTCACGTGGCGCAAGTGGCTGTTCAAACTCGTCGGCCATCTGCCGCTTCCGAGCGCGTTTAGGCCGAGTTCGTGTCAAACTCAGGGATGAGCGGCTTTTTTTATTAGAGGGGGGCATTTGGAATTTCCTCCAGACAAAGGGATCGCGTGATCTTCTGCGGGTTCGTCGCACACAAATAACTGAAATCCGCCTGATCTTCCAGGAATCGAGCAAAACGTTTACTGATAACCGGCAACCGAAATAAGCCGATCAGCCCGTTTTTGCTGATGTTCTGGATCAAACTAGATGGATCGAAATAGGCTGCGGCGTTTTCCACGCTCAGCACAAATGGCGGTTTTCCTGCACGCAACAATAGGTAACTGGCGAGCAGAACTCCAGTGCGATGATTGCCTTCGATGAATAGCTCCGGTTTGCTCAGCATCCGTACATAAAGACCGGCGGCTAATCTCCAGACTGTCCACCTCGAATGACCAGCATACCATTCGACGAGATCCTCAATGCCACCCCCTAACTTTTCATAGAATCGGTTTTGAGTCGCTGCGATATGCTTTGCGTATTGGCTACGCAATTCCCGATCTGGGCCGCACAGCACGATATTATTCAATTCGAGCAGGTATTTATGATTTCCCATGGCAAAAACGTCGATGCCCCATTCGACCAGAATGTCGACGTAGCCATAACCTGCCAACAGATTTTCGATCACCGTGTCATCCATCAAATCTCGCTGCCCACTCAAGCGTTGATTGATGGATTCGAATTCTTCTTGCACCCGACGCAGAGAAGATTCAATCGCGACAATGTTCAGCAGGCTCATTTATTTATTGTTGAAGATGATCGAATGGGAATTCTCAGCCTCAAGATCGGGCAGAAATAGACGCGGATTAGCGGGAATTTTCCCGGTAGGACTGGTCCACCCCGCCAACAGCAACCGCGTCCTCATCGCGTCTCCTTCGGCCTTAACTGAACTCGCCACGGACGTATTCCCTGGTTAATTGCTGCTGGGGCTGTTCGAAAATCTGTCGGGTAGCTCCCATTTCGACCAGATAACCGGTGCGACTCCCCTGGGAGATATCCACTGCGAAAAAGGCAGTGGTATCGGCAACCCGCATCGCCTGCTGCATATTGTGAGTCACGATGGCGATGGTGTACTTCTCCTTCAGCTCCAGCATCAGCTCCTCGACTTTGCGAGTAGCGATGGGGTCGAGCGCTGAACAGGGTTCGTCCATCAACAACATGTCGGGTTCGGTGGCAATAGCGCGAGCAATGCACAAGCGCTGTTGCTGGCCACCGGACAAAGATAAACCGCTGTTCTTCAGCTTATCCTTGACCTCGTTCCACAGCGCCGCGCCGCGTAGAGCCTGTTCCACACGTTCGGAGAGATCGCCCTTGAATCGATTCAGGCGCAGGCCGAAAGCCACATTATCGAAAATACTCATGGAAAAGGGATTGGGCTGCTGGAACACCATGCCGATATAACGACGCACCACCACCGGGTCCACTTTCCTGTCGTAAATATCCTGACCGTGATAAGTGACCTTGCCCTCAAAACGAAATATCGGAATCAGATCATTCATGCGGTTAAGGCTGCGCAGCACGGTGCTCTTGCCACAACCGGAAGGACCGATGAAGCCGATGATCTTATTTTTCTTAATCGGCACGCGGCTATCGCGTACCGCCAGAAAGTCACCATAAAAGATTTTTTCGATCCGACAATCCATGACCACAGCATTGGTTACGCTGGTCGATGCCGAATCAAGCATGACTGTTTCTGCAATCGCATTCATTATTGATGACCTCAAACTTAGAATTTCTGGCGCCCAACAAAACGAGCTACAACATTCAACACCAGCACGATCAACACCAGGACCAACGATGCGGCCCAAGCCAGTTCGATCTGGTTGTCGTAGGGCATGCCGGAAAAATTGAAGATCAGAATCGACAGCGAAGCGGTCGGCTCAGTCAAACTCGATAGGTAGTAGTTGCTAAACAGGGCGGTAAACAGCAGCGGTGCCGACTCTCCAGCGGCACCAGCCACCGCCAGCATCACACCCGTCAAGATGCCCGGCATCCCTGTCGGTAGCACCACATTCCAGATCACCTGGGTGCGGGTGCAACCCATGCCAAAGGCAGCATCCTTCATCTTTTTCGGCACCATCATCATCGCCTGCTCAGCGGCCAGGATCACGGTGGGCAACATCAGCACCGCCAGCGCCATTCCACCGGCGAGGGCGGAGTAGCTTTTCATGGTCACTACCATCGTGGCGTACACGAATACACCGGCCAGGATCGAGGGAAATCCGGTCAGCACCTTCGCTAAAAACCGTGCGGTTTGGGCCAATTTGCTATTGGGATCGAGGATCGCCAGATAAACGGAAGCCAAGATGCCTATTGGCACGCTGATCAGTGTGGCGATGCCCACCATGACCAGAGTACCGATAATAGCGTTACCAAAACCGCCACCCGCCTCGAAGGCCGAAGGCGGCAAAGCGGTCAGGGCCTCCCAGTCCAGACGCGATCCCCCCTCGACCAGCAACATGTAGATCACTGAGAACAGCGGAATACTGGCCAGCACGGCCATGACCCAGGTTAAGGCGGTCAGCGCGCCGCTTTTCAGGGTCCGAATTTCCAGCGGTGCGCGTTGTAGGTTGCGCGGCGCATCTCCAGCAACGGCCTGGAGAATCGATTCGGCGGATAGATGGGAGTCGTTCATCGCTCGGCCTCAAATTTACGGGTGGCGAATTTCATCACCGCTAATCCGACGATATTGACCAGCAGGGTGATGGCCAGCAGTGCCAAAGCGGCATACATCAGCGCCTGCACCTCAATCTGTCCCGCCTCAGGGAAGTTGGAAGCCAGTAGCGCCGCCAGGGTGTTAGCAGGCGAAAACAGCGACAGACTGATTTGATTGGAATTACCGATCAACATCGCCAAGGCCATGGTCTCACCCAAGGCGCGGCCAAAACCCAGCACCAACGCGGCGAGAATGCCGGAACCAGCGGTGGGCAACATGACCTTGAGAATCGCTTCCCAGCGGGTAGTACCCATACCGTAGGCTGCTTCCTTGACCTTGTAGGGAATCTGGCGCAGAGCATCGACCGAAATAGAAGCCACGGTGGGCAGGATCATGATCGCCAGCACCAAGGCGGCGGGAGCAAGACCCGGACCACTGAGCGAGGTGCCGAAAAATGGGACAAAGCCAAATTCCGCATGCAGCCAGTTGGCCATCGGACGCAGCAGTGGGATCAAGACATAGATACCCCAGAGACCGAATACTACCGAGGGAATCGCCGCCAGTAGTTCGATGATGGTGCGAAACACCACTGCCAAGCGGGTATCCAGAAAATCCTGGGTCAGAAAAACGGCGATGATCACCCCGAACACGCCACCAAGCAGCAACGCCAGCAAAGAGCTATAGAGCGTCCCCCAGATTTCGGGAAGAATGCCAAATTGCGCCTCCTGGACATTCCAGTTGGACGAGCTCAGAAA
>JACSSB010000146.1 GCA_014879435.1 Phycisphaerales bacterium | reverse complement strand
GCTTAGCGCGGCCACGGCCTCTGTCGGATTGAAGAGCACGGTATTATGTGCCCACTTCATCAGCAGCAACATGTCATGACCGTCCAGATGCATCAGCGACACGGGAATCGTTGCCAAACCGAGGATCAACTGCGCATAAAGCATCAGCAGGATGACGATATCCATCCGGCTACTGGTGGCACGCACGCGCGGATTGCCCAGCCGCCGCCGTACCAGCAAGGTCAAACCGACGAAACACATCGTCCCGGCAATGCCGCCTGCGGAGACGGCTAGTATCTGCTTGGCACCGGCTGACACGCCCAGTGCGTGAAACACGGACGGCGGCGTCAACAAGCCGACGAAGTGGCCGAGAAATAAAAACAGGATACCGATGTGAAACAGATTCATGGCCCAACGACCGGTCCGGCGCATGTCCTCGGTGTTGAGGATTTGGCTGGAACTCGCTTTCCAGGTGAACTGGTCACGGTCGAAGCGCAACAGGCTACCGAGCAGGAATACTGTACCGGCCAGATAGGGATACACACCAAATAGCAGAAACTCCAAGTAGTTCATGATCTCGTGCCTCGTCATCGTTTTTCCCTCCTCGCAGCGGGAGGGCTGGCGCGTGGCGCCGGGGGTTCAAGGGTCGCGGCGTTTTTTATTTTTCACAGGGAACGTGTGGACGGCGATGCCGAACCGGGTGGCGACCGCCATTGCACCGGTTGGGCCATACCCGAAACGTTCTGGGCCGCCCCACACGCTTCCTGATTGGCCATAAAGGTCACCGCTTCCTCCTCCCAAATCTTGTCCATCTGCACAATCGTTTGATCGGGCCCTTCGGTAGCGGCTTGACGGCGAATCGCTTCGATATCGGTCGGTTCACCGACCCAGGCGATCAGCGCGTCGAACACGACCTGATAATCGCTACCACGTTCAGCCAGCCGGGCACCGAGTAAGGACAGGATGTGCAGCGCATCGGCCAACATATCCAGCGCTTCTCCAGACGGGCGTTGCGCCAGATATTCCAATAACAGCGGCAGATAATCGGGCAGCTCGCGGGCGCTCAGCTCAAAACCATGCTGCCGATATACCTCCAGCAGATTGACCATGGCCTGACCACGATCCCGCGATTCGCCATGCAGATGTTCGAACAGATGCAGCGACAACGCCCGACCCCGATCAAACAAGCGCACATAGTTTTCTTGCCACGCGATCAAATCGCTTTGGGCCATCCGCTCCATAAACTGCAGCAAAGCCCGCGTTTTCGGCTCTGGCAGCAGCTTTTCCTGCGCGATCACTTCCGCCATCTCGGGGAGCGCGGCTTGTAGCTCCGCTTGCGGATAACACAGCAGGGCGGACAAGACTTTCAGAGTTTTCATCGTTCCACCTCGTCGGAGGCGGGGTGGGCGACGCCCACCCCACTTTTTCAGGCTTTGCTCGGTGGCTCTACCTTGATCGGCATCGCCCGGCGCACGTTCACCTTCTTACCGCCGAACAGATTGGTCTTATCAGTACCCGGCGAGCAACCGTTGCCGAAGCTGAAGCCACAACCACCCCGCTCACTAAAGGCATCGTAGGTAGCACTGGCGTATTCGCGGTGACTGGTCGGAACGACGAAACGATCCTCGTAATTGGCAATAGCGAGATAACGGTACATCGACTCAACTTGATCGATGCGTAGATTGACCGCCTTCAACACGTCGTTGCGGATCTCACCATCTACCGTTTTTGCCCGCATGTAAGCGCGCATCGCCAACATCCGCTCCAGCGCCAATTTGACTGGCCTTTCATCGCCTGCCGTCAGCAAGTTGGCCAGATACTGCAGCGGAATTCGCAGCGAACCAACATCGGGGATGATGCCGTTCATGCCGATCTGACCGGCTTCGACGCGGGCCTGGATCGGCGACAGCGCGGGTACGTACCAGACCATCGGCAGGGTGCGGTATTCAGGATGCAGCGGGAAGGCGATCTTCCAATCGATGGCCATTTTGTAGACCGGTGATTCCTGAGCCGCTTCCAACCAGGGTTCAGGAATACCCGCCCGGCGCGCCTCGGCCTGCACTGTCGGGCTGAAGGGATCGAGGAACATATCGAGCTGCGCCTGATACAAACTCTGCGTGTCGGCAACGCTGGCGGCCTGTTCGATGCGATCCGCGTCGTACAGCAGCACGCCCAGATAACGGATGCGCCCCACGCAGGTCTCCGAGCACACCGTCGGCTGGCCAGTCTCGATGCGCGGGTAGCAGAAGATGCACTTCTCCGACTTACCGGTATTCCAGTTGTAATAGATCTTCTTATACGGACAGCCGGACACGCACATCCGCCAGCCTCGGCATTTGTCCTGATCGATCAGAACGATGCCATCTTCCTCGCGCTTGTAGATCGCACCGCTGGGACAGGAAGCCACACAGGCGGGATTTAGGCAATGCTCGCACAGGCGCGGCAGATACATCATGAAGGTATTTTCGAACTCGCCGTAGATCTCCTTCTGCACGTTCTCAAAATTCGCGTCCTTAGAACGCTTGGCGAATTCGGTACCGAGGATTTCTTCCCAGTTCGGCCCCCATTGAATTTTCTCCATCCGCTGCCCGCTGATGGCAGAACGCGGACGAGCGGTGGGCATGGCTTTCGACTCCGGCGCATTTTGCAGGTACGCGTAGTCGTAGTCCCACGGCTCGTAGTAGTCGTCGATAACCGGCATATTGGGATTGGCGAAGATATTCGCCAAAATCCGCCATTTGCTGCCCTGTTTCGGTTCAATCGTGCCGTTCTTACGCCGTTTCCATCCGCCGTTCCAGCGCTCTTGATTCTCCCATTCCTTGGGATAACCAACGCCGGGCTTGGTTTCGACATTATTGAACCAGGCGTATTCCATACCGTCGCGACTGGTCCAAACGTTCTTACAGGTTATCGAGCAGGTATGGCAACCAATGCATTTGTCCAGGTTCAAGACCATGGCGATTTGCGCACGTACTTTCATGTCAATGAGCCTCCACGGTGGCGACATTGGTCGAGGCTTCGCCATCCAGCCAATCGACCTTGACCATCTTACGGACGATGATGAACTCGTCGCGATTGGAACCAACGGTGCCGTAGTAGTTGAAACCGTAGCTCTGCTGGGCGTAACTGCCGATCATGTGTGTGGGTTTCAGCACGGTCCGTGTCACGGAGTTGTGGATACCACCTCGCGTACCGGTAGTTTCGGCACCGGGCGTGTTCACGATCTTCTCCTGGGCGTGGTACATCATCGACATCCCTTCGGGGACGCGTTGACTGACCACGGCACGAGCGGCGATGGCTCCGTTCAGGTTGTAAGCCTCGATCCAGTCGTTATCCTCGATACCCGCTTTCTTAGCGTCCACTTCGGACATCCAGACGATGGGGCCACCCCGCGACAGCGTGAGCATCAGCAGGTTATCGGTGTAAGTGCTGTGGATACCCCATTTCTGGTGTGGGGTGATGAAATTCAGCACGATTTCCGGCTGACCATTGGGTTTCTTGCCGATGATCGGGGCGACGGTCTTCATATCCACCGGCGGGCGGTACGTACACATCGCTTCACCAAAGCCGAGCATCCACAAATGATCCTGATAGAACTGCTGGCGACCGGTCACAGTGCGCCAGGGGATCAGCTCATGCACATTGGTATAACCGGCGTTGTAGCTGACCTTCTCATCTTCCAGCCCCGACCAGGTCGGTGAGGAAATGATCTTGCGCGGCTGAGCCTGAATATCGCGGAAGCGGATCTTCTCGTGCTCCTTGGGAATCGCCAGATGGGTATGATCCCGTCCGGTGATCTTGCTCAGTGCCGCCCAGGCTTTCACCGCAACATGGCCATTGGTTTCCGGGGCCAGCATCATGATCATTTCGGCAGCATCGATGTCGGTCTCCAGACGCGGCCGCCCCTTGGATACCCCGTCCTCCAGGACCGTGTAATTGAGCGAGGCCAGCGCTTCCACCTCATGCTCGGTTTTCCAACTAATGCCCTTACCACCATTACCCAGCGTGTCCAGTAAGGGACCGACCGAGGTGAACTTGCGATAAGTATTCGGATAATCGCGCTCGACCATGACGAGGCTGGGCGCGGTCTTGCCAGGAATCAGCTCGCATTCACCCCGCTTCCAGTCCTTCACATCCGGCATGGCCAGCTCGGCCGGGGTATCGTGCTGGGTGGGCAGGGCGATGATGTCTTTCTCGACACCCAGATGTCCGACGCAGACTTCGGAGAAGGTCTTGGCGATGCCCTTGAAGATGTCCCAATCGGTCCGCGATTCCCAGGCCGGATCGACAGCGGCGGAGAGCGGATGAATAAAGGGGTGCATGTCGCTGGTATTGAGATCGTTCTTCTCATACCAAGTCGCGGTTGGCAGCACGATATCGGAATACATGCAGGTGGTGGACATGCGGAAATCCAGCGTGACCAGCAGATCCAGTTTCCCTTCTACGCCCGGCCGCCATTTGACATCCATGGGCTTCTCGCCACCCTCCTCGCCCAGATCCTTACCCTGGACACCGTGGGTCGTACCCAACAGATGTTTCAGGAAGTACTCATGCCCCTTGCCGGAAGAGCCGAGCAGATTGGAGCGCCAGACAAATAAATTGCGCGGGAAATTGACCGGATTGTCAGGATCGGCAAAAGCAAAGTCGATCTGACCGGATTTGAGATTCTCGACCAGATACTCGTTTGGCGCTTTGCCCGCCGCACTGGCGTTCTTAGCGATGGCGAGCGGATTAACGTTGAAATGCGGCGCGGTCGGTAACCACCCCATCCGTGCCGCCCGCACGTTGTAATCGATCTGCGTACCCTGCCACTGCTTGGGATCGGCCAGCGGCGAGAGAATTTCAGGCATCGTCACCCGCTCATAGCGCCATTGACTGCTGTGGATGTACCAGAATGAGGTCGAGTTCATGTGCCGTGGTGGGCGGTGCCAATCCAGGGCGAAGGCGAGCGCCGTCCAGCCAGTTTGTGGGCGCAGCTTCTCCTGGCCGACATAATGCGACCAGCCGCCGCCACTCTGGCCGACGCAACCGCACATCATCAGCATGTTGATGATACCCCGGTAATTCATATCCATGTGATACCAGTGGTTCATCCCCGCGCCGATGATCACCATCGACTTACCGTGGGTCTTGTCGGCATTTTCAGCGAACTGGCGGGCCACGGTGATGATCTGGGCGCGGGGAACGCCGGTGATCTTTTCCTGCCAAGCCGGGGTATAGGGCACATCGTCATCGAAGCTGTTGGCGACATTCTCACCGCCCAAGCCACGATCCAGGCCGTACTGGGCCAAGGTCAGATCGTAGACGGTCGCCACCAAGGCATCACTGCCATCAGCCAAACGCACTTTCTTGACCGGAACATTGCGCACCTGAATCGCATCATGGTTGGTGCAGGAAAAATGCGGATGTTCGGCAGCCCCGAAATAAGGGAAGGCCACTGGCACAACCGCATCCCTGATCTCCGCCACCGATAGCCGCAACTGGGTTCCGACGCCGGTCAGCGCTTCCTTCGGTTCCAGATTCCACTTGCCGATCATGCCGTCCTTCTCGCCCCAGCGGAAACCGATGGAGCCATTGGGTACCAGCAAGCGGCCAGTCTTCTCGTCAAAAGCCAGGGTTTTCCATTCCGGGTTATTGGCCTGCCCGGCGTGATCGACTAAATCGGAAGCCCGCAGGAAGCGGTCATTAACATAGTTCCCGTTCTTGCCCGGCTCCAGCCGCACCAGCATCGGGAAGTCGGTCTTGGTACGCACGTAGTCGGTGAAATACTCCGATTTTCCGTCCAGATAAAACTCGCGGAGAATCACATGACCCATGGCCATCGCCAC
>JACSSB010000233.1 GCA_014879435.1 Phycisphaerales bacterium | reverse complement strand
CGCATGGCCAAACCCTTGGTACGCATGATGATATCGAGCGCCTGATCCCAAGGTACATTCTGCAAGCGTAATGTCAAATTACCCTTCACACTGTCACTAACTACGATGTTCAGCCCAGTGAAGTCTGCCAAGATCTGCAAGATTGCCCGCACCTCGATATCTTGGAAATTCAGCGACAACAGATCTCCCTTATATTTCTTTTTGGATGGATCAAGTGACGCCTCCTTCTCTTCTTCTTCTGGAGATACTTGTGGTGGACGCACCTCAATCACATACAAATCATTAGCTTGATAGGCTAGATATTCGAAAGGAGGACTGGGCAGAATGCTTAAGCGAGCATTATTTCCCCGATTCAGCGCCTCTACTACCGTCACCGGCGTGGCGAAGTCGGTCACATCTAAACGCCGTTGCTGCCCCTTTGACAAAGTCGCTCCTTGGAAATCGGCGATGATTTGATTACCTTCCTGCCGCACATCCACTGGAATATCTGGACTCGACAGTTTGACTGTGATCACACCTTGCCCACCTGGACCACGCCGAAAGCTGGTATCGCTGATATTACGCCGTGGTGTCAAAACTGGCGTGTCGCGGTGGCGCTCCGTAGCGGCGGCGGTAACTGATGCCGTTGGAGTAGGTGCTGGGGTTCTTACACTACTCGTCCCCGCATTCTCCAGTGTTAGCAACACTGTATTGCCTTGTACCTGTATCTTGTAGGGCACTAACCGAGCCAGATTGAGCGAGGCTCGGGTCCGATCAGCCCCCTCCAACACGCTGATCCGATCAGCCACTCCAACATTGACAACCTGCTGTCGCGTATTCAAACCATTGCGTGTATTCAGAAAATCCAACACGATACGCGCTGGCTCGTTGATAGTGAAAGTACTTGGCGGTTGTGTAGGCGGTTCTGAAAGACGAAAGCGAAGTTGCAAACGGCTCCCTGCTAACGGGCTGATATCTACTCCTTGCAGTATCGGCTCCTGCTGCTGAGGAGTAGCCGCCAATACCTCATTCCGCCCCCCCAATATCATTCCCCAAATCAAGAAAGCCGTAACCGCCAACGCTAGCGATAGCCATCCCCCGCTCGATTGCCGGTCATGTTGGCCTTCGTTCATGGACCTGCTCGTCATGACACTTCCCCCCTAATCATTGGGTAAGCGACAGAAACGCATCTCGTTCCTGCCAGCGCCCGGGCCCATCCGGAACGATCTCCCGCAAATCAACCCGTTGCTCCGTGATATCGACAATCTTGCCGTGGTTGGTCCCCAGGTAATTATTTTTCTGCACCCGGTGCACGACACCATCAGGCGCTAGGACCAGCGCCCACAACTCGCCGCCACCGCCCATGCGAAAAGTTCCCATCATCTTGAGTGAACCCAGCGAATATTTTTCCAATTCTTCCCGCACCCGATTGGGATCGGGCCGCACCCCGGTGTAATTGCCACTCTGCTGGATCGCCAGTGCCTGGGTCAGCTCTAGCTCCTCTTCCTGAGCGAACGGGGCTACGATGAACGGATCCTTGATTCCCTGCGCGGTATAGGTAAACGGCGTATAAGGTTTGATCTCCGGTGGTGGATCGGGTTTCTTCACCGGTGTAGTACGTTTGGTGGTCGCAACGAACTGCTGCAAGTCGGTCATATCGTGTTGGGTACAACCCGCCAGTGCGATGAACCCCGCACTCAACGCTAGGATGGCGCGGACGAGCGCGGCAGCATTCGAGTCAAGGCGCATGTTCATTTCTTAGCAGCCCTCCCGCCTTTTTGCTGACCGGCAGCTGGCGGCTCGCTGGCCTCATCCATGTAACGATAAGTCTGCAAAGTTGCCTGGATATCAAGGGACTCCGCGCCACCAGGTTTCTTGTCACCTTTGCTAGTCGCCACCTTGCTGGTCAATGTCGCATTCTCTAAGGTCACAATCCGTGACAGCGCCGCAACACCGCTGACGAATGCACCAAACTGATGGTAAGTCCCCTGGGCTTTAATGGTGATCGGCTTGGCGGCATAAAAATCCCGAGGTTGTTCAGCCTCAGGTTTAAACAGCTCAAAGTCCAGACCATTTTTCTTACCCGTATTGGATATATCCTGTAACAGATCAGGCATCTCGGTACCGGTTGGCAACTGCCGTAGCATAATCTCCAATTCGGCCTCCATCTGTTTAAGCTGCGCCCGAAACGATTCCAGATTAGCCGCGACTCGCTGTTTCTCGATAAACTCCTGTCGCAGCTTCTGTTCCTCGTTACTCACCCGGTCCAGCTCTTCTAAGCTGCTATTGGTGAAAAAGTAGTAACCCGCCCCCAACACAGCAGCGATAACTAGAACAGCTAATATGATCTTGCCCATCCATGGCCAATCACCAGCCTCTCGCAGATCAAAATCGTTGAGATTGATTTCTGACAGGTTCATGTTTCATCTCCCGCCTTCTTCGCATCCAATTTCAACGGGATAATGAGTTCGAATACCCGCGCCTGTACGTTATTTATACTTTTAGTCTGAATTACCTGCAAGACCGGTTCACCAAACAGACTAGCGTCTCGAATACTGCGCATAAATTCAGAAATAATCACGTCAGAACGAGCAATACCATTGAGCGTCACTTGGCCACCCGTGGTCTTGAAAGCTGTCAGATAGATGTCCTGAGGAACCAGTCGAACCAATTCATCTAGTACACGCACCATGCCAGGACGGCTAGTTTGTAGCTTTTGAATGACATTCAGTCGCTCTACTAGCCGATTTCGAGTTTCCTGTAATGCCTGAATTTCCTCGGCAGCTTTCTTAAGCCGTGCCAGCTCACCACGCAGATAATCGTTGCGTTCCTGCTGGAACTCGATACGATCAGTAATTTCGATTTGTACCACAAAGACGACACCTGCGGCAAGTAATGCCACTACCGCGAGTATCGAGACCAACTCACGCCGTCGCTGGACACGACGCGCCTCACGCCAAGGCAGCAGATTGATGCGCGTCATGTCAGTCAAAACTCCTAAGGGCCAACCCACTGGCGACCGCCAACAAGGGCGCATCACGCAATAAGGCATTACTGTTTACTTTAGGGGCGCTACCCATATTCTTGAAAGGATTGGCAACCGTCGTAGCGATGCCCAGTACTTCCGTCACTACTCGGTCCAAACCCATGATCATGGCACCGCCTCCCACCAAGACAATCGTCTCTATATTATAGCGACCTGAGGCATATAGATCGGAGGAAAAGAAGAACTGCAGACCATGCCCGATCTGTTCGGCCAACGTATGTTTGAAAGGTTCTAGCACCGTCATGGCGAAATCTTCAGCCACCGGATCAACGGAGTACTTAGCATGTTCGGCCTGTTCTCGTGATAAACCATAGGTCTCAGCGATTCGGAAAGTTAACATGTCGCAACCGAAACTCTGCTCACGAGTAAAAATAACGTGGTCTTGTTGTAGAACGTACAAATTGGTGATGGTAGCGCCGATATCAACCAGTGCGGTCAACCCCTCTCGTGGTTTGTCCAGACTTAGCGAGCCACCGCTGACCTTGGGCAAACCGTCCATCACCAAGCGAAAGGCATTTTCCAACGCATAGGCTTCAACATCTACGATAACCGGAATCAGCCCCGCATTCTTAATTGCAGCTTCCCGAATATCCACATTTTCCTTACGCGTGGCTACCAGCATGACATCCTGCATCTCAGTGCTGGCTTGAGATGGTCCTTTCATCTCAAAATCCAGATAAATTTCCTCAATGGGATACGGAATATATTGGGCTGCCTCAATCGAAACATTGACTTCGATATCGCTTTCCTTAAATTCCATCGGCATCGGGATGGTGCGCATGATCACGTTAGAGGTGGGCACGGCAACAGCAGCACGACGCGTGCGGGTGCCTGCTCTACGGCAAGCCCGTTTGATCACCTCGCCTATCGCTTCGGGATCAACAGGATTGCGATCCTCCATCATTCCCTCGCCCAAGGGTTCCACAGCGAAGGATTCGACGCGAAATCGTGCCCCAGAACGGCTTAATTCAATCAACTTGATCGCCGAGGGGCTGATGTCGATGCCCAGAATAGGTTCTTTACGCTTGAACAGAGCCAAGTTACGCTTCCTCAATTAAGCCTGAGTGAACGAATCAATTCCGTACTTCGGAATATAGCAAACAACCCTGCCTAAGAGGCTGGAGAAATTCTGCAGCCTATCTCCATCGCATCGCCCGGAATCCGCCCATGACCCGACGCCACTACCACACTCCGCGACTCAAGATCCTCATGGCTCAGGAGTGCGCCCGAATCATAATCGAGGAAGGTGTTCAGGACTTTCGTAGCGCCAAGCGCAAGGCCGCTCTTCGCCTGGCGGTAACCGACAAGGCTGCTCTGCCAGATAACACCGAGATCGAGCAGGCTCTGCTCGACTATCAACGACTGTTCCATGCCGATCGCCAAGCACTTCATCTGCGGAGCTTGCGTGAAACTGCCGTTGAAGCTATGCGCTTTTTGGCTCGTTTCCGACCCAGGTTGGTCGGCCCAGTATTGAGCGGTGTCGCTGGTCCGCACACGGACATTCATCTGCATCTGTTCGCTGACACACCCACAGACGTATTGCTGTTCTTGGCAGAGCGCTGTATTCCATTTGATACGAGTGAGCGCCGTCTCAGGCTGGGTAACGGCGATCTGAGTTGTATGCCCGTTTTTCGGTTCGATGCTGATGGCAACCATATCGACCTGACTGTTTTCACACCACTGGCTGAACGAGAAGCGCCACGAAGCCCAGTCGATGGTCGCCCAATGCGGCGAGCGGGCTTGACCGAAGTTCAGGCTCTGCTGACCGAAGATCAGCCGCCCATACCACCACCGGTCATATCCGAGTACTGACATTGCACAGCCTGATTAGGATTTTCTAGTATCTGGATGGGTATCCACAAAGTGCTTGAGCACCAACTTCAGCTTTAAAACTTTCTCGGTATGCTCGCGCTGACGCGCATCTTCAATGTCATCTAAAATGATACGCTTGATCATGGGTACACCATCAGCGCTATGAACCAGATAACTGCCCAGTTCCAAAGCGGCCATTTCCGGTAGATGCTCGTGCTGGGCGATCGCTTCGATCTCTTCTTCAGTCAGATCACTCAGTTCCAAACAGTCTTGATAGGTCAACATGGAATGTCCCCTTTTGAGTCATTATTTTGATGGATCAAAAACCTTATTGTTTCAGCACCCCCTCCTAAGAAGGGCCAACTCGTCTTAAGTTATTTCAATTAAAGGTTAAACCCGACGATGCGTCCAGACAAGCACAAACCACACGAGCATTACGCCTATTACCTTCTACCCGCTCTTATATCCCCCAATATCAGGATGTGCCCAGCTAACAATCAAGGTTTGTCCTTATTTACGCTGGCTTCCAGCTTTAGTTATGGTTTTTAGGCTCAGCGATCAGATTCAAGTATCCGATTAACCTGGTTGGCTGCGAAGATGATAGAGGGGTTTTTCAACCACCATAGGATCGAGGGTCAGGCTACCACCGCCCGACCAAAGCGCCATGGCGCGTGCTCCAAACCGGCACACTCGATAAGCCCATAATTAACTCCCCAAGTCTTCGCGGCCAATCGCTTTTTCTTCCCCAGTGCTGCCCAGCCATGAACCATAAATGGTGCTGATCAACCTCACTGGTCCAAATAGCTAGGCTACTGTATCATGATGTTTCGGCGTACGCCTCAAACAAGTATTGTTTCAAAACAGAACCCTTATGAGCCACGACCATTCCTCCTTACCTGACGAACCGCCATCCCCTTGCATTGGAGTTTGTGTCGTTAACCCACAGACTCAATTATGTGACGGTTGTTATCGCACTCTGGAGGAAATCGCCAACTGGTGGGACTACACATCCACACAAAAAAGCACTGTATTGGAACAATCAGAGCAACGAGTAGCACGTATTATAGACGGCACATTTTTCGACTGAAAAGCATGTACTGATGACGCATCATTCGATCCATGTTTAACAGCTACCGATTGTATCAATTACTGATCGGTATACGGATCGAACTATGTTGGTCGCGGAAACGAGGGAATTTTTGGAAATAGAGGCGGATGATGCTGGCGCTGACTAATCAGCAACTATCTAGTAGCCAACTGAAAATGAACAATGACCCAAACGACAAGCACTCAAATCGTCCTTTGCCGAAAAAAATGATCTTACGGTTTCAAATCCCCTCCGCTCTCGGATCGCGCGCCAATAGATTTTCCACCGCTTGGCGCGGACTCTGGCCATGAAACAGCACAGCATCGACCTGCTCAGTGATCGGTAATTCGACATCATGTCGTCGCGCCAACCGCAGGGTTTCCCGCACTGTCGCCGCACCTTCCACCACCTGACCGATAGCCGCATACGCTACCTCGGCGCTATCGCCACGACCGATAGCCAAACCGAATCGCCGATTGCGTGATTGATCATCAGTACAGGTCAGCACCAAATCACCGATGCCGGCCAAACCCATAAAGGTCTCGCGTTGACCGCCGACCGCCACGCCCAATCGCACCATCTCCGCCAATCCGCGTGTGATCAGCGCCGCTCGGGCATTCGCTCCAAAACCCAAACCGTCAGCAATACCGGCGGCGATGGCCAATACGTTCTTGACTGCGCCACCCAATTCGACACCAATCACATCACGACTGGTGTAGGCGCGTAAGTTGGAGCCGTGCAGCACAGCCGCAACTCGGCGGGCATGTGCTGAATCCCAGGCAGCGACCGTAACGGCAGTCGGTAAGTTACGGGCTACTTCCGTCGCGAAACTAGGACCGGAAATCACGGCCATCGGCCTATCCCGACCAAGCATCTCTTGCGTCACTTCATGCAAAAATCGACCACTGTTGTGCTCTAGTCCTTTGGTAGCCCAAGCGAAACCCGCAACCGCTGGCAGCAACGGCTGCAACTGAAGCAAAGTTGATCCATAGGCATGGCTTGGCACCACCACCAGCACCAAGTCGATGCCGTTAAGCACTTTGGCTAGATCAGCTTCCACGCTCAAACGGGCTGGAAACGGGATACCAGGTAAATAGCGGCGATTTTCCCGCTCCCGACGCAGCATTGTGGATTGTTCTAAATCATGGCTCCACAAGTAGACGTCATGCCCGTTACGCGCCAGCAATAATGCCAGCGCGGTACCCCAGCTCCCCGCACCGAGGACAGTAATCCGCGCAGTGGTGCGCATCGATCAGGAGAGATTTGGAGTGGAGGGAGCTGGCGAAGTAGCGGCCATCTGCGCCTGTTGTTGCTGCAAGCGTTGCAGATAGAGATTGTCGAAATTAATAGGATTGAGCAGCACTGGCGGAAACCCACCCTTGCCAATCAATGAGGCCAGTTCCTCGCGAGCGAAGGGAAAGAGCAGATTTGGGCAATAGGCGTGCAACATATGCCCCATTTGTCCGTCGTCGAAACCCCGTAGAGTGAACAAGCCGCCCTGCTGCACCTCAGCCAGATAGGCAGTACGATCACCGCTGACCTTAGCGGTGATCGTTACAGTCAGTGATACCTCGAACACATCTTCCGCGAGCGGCTTGGTAGCGCTCTCCAATCTCACTTCAGTCTGAGGCTGCCACTGCTCGGTAAAAATCATTGGAGAATTCGGGGTCTCCAGCGATACATCCTTCAAATACACTTTTTGAATTGCGAATTCCTGGGAAACCTGCTGCTGGTCGCTCATGCACAATAGCCTTGTCTTGTCGGTGAATAACGCTGGGCATTCTACAGGTCAGCGCTACACAACCCAACAATCTGCCGCAATCCGACTCAAGCTAGACGCGAGGATCAGGATTTTTTGCGGCTAATCGGCAAGTTAGCATCCTTCCAGGCCGATAATCCACCGCTCAGGCTATATACGCTAGCGATACCACCCTTCTTCAGCTGTGCGCACGCCGTCTGCGAAGTGTTGCCGGTGCGACAATAAACGATGATGGGTTTGTCCTTGAGCTTGCTCAGTTCACTCAGCCGATCACCTAGGGCACCAAACGGGATATGGCGTGCCTGCGGAATATGGCCTTCTTTATATTCACCACCATCACGGATATCTAGGATCACCGCATCTTGATCATTGATCAGCCGCAGCGCCTCAGTAGCGTTCAAGCTACTGATCCCACGCACTCGGCGCAGGATCTCACTACCAATCAGCATTCCCACGATAACTAACAAAGCCAAAAACAATAGCCAGTTCTGCGTGGCGAATTCGACGAAATCACTCATCAATCACTTCCCGGGGTTCTATAGGTTTGAACAACCAGCGAGATTGCCGGTCTTCTGCAGATACTTTTTGGATGGGCGTCAGGTCCGCTAACGACAGAAATGATGGGGATCTTTCACACTGTTCCAGCAGCTCAAGTTCGCGCGCAGAACACTTCCCGCATCATGCCGATCAGACGTAGGGTACGGGCATCTCCCACCCGGTAATAGACTCGATTGGCATCCTTTCGACAGGTAAGAATGCCTTTATCGCGAAGGATTGCCAAATGTTGGGAGATATTGCTTTGAGAGGTACCCACACACTCGACGATTTCCTGGACGCTGACTTCCTGATCACCCAGGGTACAAAGAATCTTGAGCCGTAGCGGATGCGACATTGCTTTGAGTGAACGCGAAGCTCGCTCGATATCCTCGTCATGGGTCATCAACCCATCCAGTACCAAGTGACCAACACCGATACCGTTTTCCGCAGTGCCCGTAAACTCATCGCGCACCATAAAAATCTGACAATACCTTGTCCAGAAATATTGTATATCAGCATAGCTTAATATAACGATATTGAAAAGTGACTCCACATTTGACGACTAGATATAACCTCAGGTGGCGAAACCAGCCGGTCCGGCGTATGATTCTTCGATAAAATTTTTATCCCTTCTAGGGAATCGGCGTGCCAAGTATCCATGATGCAGCCACTGAGGATCGATGGATTCTAAACGCCGGGCAATACACCTATTTTGAATAATGACCTGACCGCCCTGAACCGAGGAGGCTTCCCTAACATGTACAAAATCGTGCTCATCCGCCATGGCGAAAGCCAATGGAATAAGGAAAACCGTTTCACCGGTTGGCATGACGTCGATCTATCTGAGAAAGGCCGTGAAGAAGCCCGCAAAGGTGGGCAGATGCTGAAGAAGGAAGGTTATGTCTTCGATGTCGCCTTCACTTCAGTGCTCAAACGCGCCATCCGCACCCTATGGACCGTGCTGGATGAAATGGATCTGATGTGGATTCCAGTAAATCGCACCTGGCGGCTGAACGAGCGCCACTATGGGGCTTTGACTGGTTTGAATAAAGCAGAAACCGCAGCCAAGCACGGCGAAGACCAGGTCAAGATTTGGCGGCGCAGCTTTGATATTCCACCTCCCGCGCTGGACCCGAGCGACCCACGCTTCCCAACCAATGACCCACGCTATGCAGGTCTTGACCCGCGCGCGCTGCCCGCTACCGAAAGTCTCAAGCTGACTATCGACCGGGTACTCCCCTACTGGCATGATTCCATCGTACCCGCGATTCGCTCCGGCAAACGGGTACTGATCGCTGCGCATGGTAATAGCCTACGTGCACTGGTCAAATATCTTGACGATATGTCTGATGAGGCGATCATCGCCCTTAACATCCCGACCGGAGTACCTCTGGTTTACGAGCTTGACGCCAATCTTCGCCCCATCAAGAACTACTACCTTGCTGATCCCGAGGAACTCAAGAAATTGATGGATGCCGTCGCCAACCAAGGTAAGGCCAAGTAAGGCTTTAGAATTTTTCTCTCCTTTACCACACTCCCCGACACTGAATTTTGCGCACGGTGTCGGGGTTTTCCGTCCAGCATCACTGAGCTTTCGGTGAATTTTCCAGCCTAAACCCGCATTATTTGCATCTGTTCGATTGTCTTATGGCCACCATCGATCAATTCAGATAACTGCGTAACTCTTAATATTTAAATTACCTTCCTGTGTGCGATGAAAAACTCTGAAACAAAGATGAGTGCTGCAACTCAACACGGTCTGGCGCTAATAGTAAGTTTCATAGCGGGCGTTTCGCTGACGATAGTGCAAGACGCCGTTTGGGCCGACAAGGAAAAGAAGATTGAAAATAATGCTCTACCCATGGATGAGCTGCGCACTTTTACCGGCGTACTCGATGCCGTCAAACAGGATTACGTGGAGCCGGTCAAGGACAAGGATCTATTAGAAAACGCGATTCGCGGCATGCTGAGCAACCTCGATCCTCATTCCGCCTATCTGGACGCGGAGGCATTTCAGGATTTACAGATTGGCACTTCCGGCGAATTCGGCGGCTTAGGTATTGAGGTTGGCCAAGAAGATGGTTTCATCAAGGTCATCGCCCCAATTGATGATACGCCTGCGCAACGGGCCGGCATTCGCGCTGGCGACTTGATCATCCGATTGGATGACACTTCGGTCAAGGGCATGCCGCTATCTGATGCGATCCAACGGATGCGTGGCAAACCAGATACCTCAATCACTCTGACTATCGTCCGAGAAGGTCAGCAAAAACCGATTAAAATCAAACTAGTTCGGGAAGTCATTCAGGTTCAAAGCGTCAAAAGCCGCTTGCTGGAACCGAATTTTGGCTATCTGCGGATCACGCAGTTTCAGTCCAAGACCGCTCAAGACCTACAACAGGCTATACGCGAACTGGAACAACAAAATAAAAAACCCCTACAGGGTCTGATCTTAGATCTGCGCAATAATCCAGGTGGGGTACTAAATGGTGCGGTGGATGTCGCCGATGACTTTCTTGATGAGGGTGCCATCGTTCAAACCAAAGGGCGTAGCGAAGGCTCCGACCAAACTTTCAAAGCCGCACCGGGCGATTTGCTAAAAGGCGCGCCATTGGTAGTGCTCGTCAACGGTGGTTCCGCCTCGGCCGCAGAAATCGTCGCTGGCGCGCTCCAAGATCACCACCGGGCGCTGATCCTGGGCGAACGCACCTTTGGTAAAGGCTCGGTACAAACCATCCTACCCCTCGGTAATGGCACAGCGGTCAAGTTAACCACGGCGCGCTATTACACTCCGAGCGGCCGCTCCATTCAGGCCGAAGGCATCGAACCCGACATCAAGCTCAAATCGTTAAAGGTAACAGCCGATACCGATATGGATTCGAATTTCATCAAGGAATCGGACCTATCGGGCCATCTTAACAATGATCGCAGTGACCAAACCGGTGACAGCACCACATCGGATAATCCCAGTCCTGCAACCGATGATGGTACCGATTCCACCCAAAACGACTATGCGCTCTACGAGGCCCTGAATCTACTTAAAGGCATGTCTCTGCTGCAAAATCGCCGCAACAACTAGCGCCATAATCCACCTTTCCACATCCGCAGAGGAGCGTTTAGCTTGGCCACCGTACTCGTCCCACTCGCCCAAGGCTGCGAAGAATTGGAAGCCGTTACTATTATCGATCTGCTGCGCCGCGCCGGTGTCACCGTCGTGGTCGCCGGGTTGGAAGCTGGGGCGGTCACTGCTTCGCGCGGGGTCGTGCTACTTCCCGAAACTACGCTAAGCGAGATTTTGGATCGAGATGATTTCGATATGGTGGTGTTACCAGGCGGTCTGGGTGGTGCGCAGCGACTGGAAGCAGACCGGCGGATCGCGGCATTATTGCGACGAATGGCTGAACAGAACCGTTATGTTGCCGCCATTTGTGCTGCACCACAGGTACTGGCCAGCGCCGGTTTGCTGAATAATCGCGAAGCGACCGCCTATCCCGGCATTCTCGACGGTCAGAAGGATATCAAGATGAGCAGCGCCGCCGTGGTACGCGATGGAACCTTCATTACCTCGCGTGGCCCCGGCACCGCCATGGACTTTGCCTTGACGCTGATCGAAATCCTGTGCGGGCGTGACCAACGCGACACGGTAGAAGCGGCGTTGCAGCGCTCCTAGCTCCTAAGTGCTTCAGGTGTCTGTCAGCGGCCAAGCACCCAGCAGCAGACCGACACCAACGCCACCTAACAACCAACTCAGCAGTGGTGCCCGCCAAACATCGATACTGCCCTGGGCGTTGAACCCGAGCAGTACAGCGGCACAAATGATCAATGCTGCACCCACCACGGCATGCACACTGCGTCGGTTGGCCCGACGCAGATCCTGCCGTAAAGTTTCCATTTCCTGCTTATGCAGTTGTACGGTCAACTCACCAGCGCTCGTCTGTCGCAGCAGCTGATACACCAAATTGGGTAAATCCGGCGTCTGGTCGATCCAGCGTGGAATGTGAGATTTGATCCGCCTGAAGAAAGCACGCGGCCCCACGCGGTCACGCATCCAGCTTTCCAGAAACGGCTTGGCGGTTTTCCATAGATCCAGATCGGGATCAAGCTGTCGTCCCAACCCTTCGATATTGAGCAGCGTCTTTTGCAGCAAGATGAGTTGCGGCTGCACTTCCATATTGAAACGGCGAGCGGTCTGGAACAAGGTCAATAAAAAAACACCAAAGGAAATTTCTTTGAGCGGACGATCAAAGATCGGCTCCGACACAGTACGAATGGCTGATTCAAACTCATCTACCCGAGTTTCCGTGGGTACCCAACCGGATTCGATATGCAATTCCGCTACACGACGATAGTCGCGGTGAAAGAATGCCAGAAAGTTCTCTGCTAGATAGTGCTGGTCGGTGGGACTTAGGGTGCCGATGATGCCAAAGTCTACAGCGATGTAGCTGGGGTCGTCCGGGCGTTCGGCATTGACGAAGATATTGCCAGGATGCATATCGGCGTGAAAAAAGCTGTCGCGAAAGACCTGGGTAAAAAAGACCTCCACCCCGCGTTCCGACAGCTTTTTCAAATCCACTCCGTGCCGCCGCAGTAGATCGATATCACCCACCGGGATACCATGGATTTGCTCCATCACCAATACTTCGTGCCGAGTTTCCGGCCAAAAGACCTCTGGCACATATAGAATCGGTGAGTTTTGGAAATTGCGGCGCAATTGGCTGGCGTTGGCTGCTTCGCGGATCAGATCCAACTCATCAAAAATGGTCTTTTCATATTCGGATACCACCTCGACCGGTCGCAATCGGCGCCCTTCTCGCCAATAACGCTGCGCCAAACTGGCAATGATGTATAACAATTCCACATCGCGACGGATGGTTTTTGCGATACCCGGTCGCACCACCTTGACGACTACCTGCCGACCGCCGTGCAAGCGGGCAGTATGCACCTGAGCGATTGAAGCGGACGCCAGCGGCTGAAAATCGAAGGCCTCGAAAAATGTCTCCAGTGGCTGGCCATAGGCTTTCTCGATGATGACCCGCGCCTGCTCACCGGGAAAGGATGGCACCTGATCTTGCAGCTTAGCCAACTCCAGAGCGATATCGTCTGGTAACAGATCACGACGGGTGGACAGCATTTGCCCGAACTTGACAAAGATCGGGCCTAAATCCTCCAACGCCAGGCGGATGCGCGCACCGCGTGGCAATTCCAAGCGTTGGCGGGGTACCCAATTCCACGGCAGCAAATGCCGTAGAAAACCGATGGGCCGAAATAGATGGGTCGCCAGTACGATGTCATCCAGACCATGGCGTACCAATACGCGGTTGATATGCAATAACCGCAGTAATTGCGCAGGGCCGAGCAGGCGGCGGCGTTCAGGCATAGCGGAAAGACGACCTAACTCAACTCGCCAGTCGCCAATCGCCGATGCAGGCGCTCGACTCGTGCACTCAGGCGGTCGGTATCTTCGCGCAGAAGATCCACGGCTCTCAAAAACTGCTCAGTCGCCTGGCGAGGCGGTAATAAACGTAACTCTTGTTGCAAATACTCGCCACCATCTCGCAACAGGACATGGCTCGTTCGTTGGCTCCAGTCGCGCAAGCCGCGCCACAACCCACCCACTTGGTGAGCAGCCACATCGCCAATGATCCGAGATAACTGTTCTTCCCAATCAATATCCAAACCCGCCAGGATGGCCTGAAATTCCCGTCCTACCCCAATGTCTCCCTCAATGGTGATTTCGCTACCATCGGCTCGCTGCCCGCGCCACTGCTGCAACAGCGCCTTGGGCGTCGCGCGAATCCACACACTGGGCTGATCTTCGCAGCGATCCATCACCCGAATACCGCCCGGTTCGGGTAGCAGATACAAGACCATGGCCATACCACTTGGCTCAATCGCGATGACATGACCGCTGAGCGCTTCCAAACGGGGCAAGTTCTCGGGATCCAGGCGCAGCGCCAAATTGAGTGCGGTCTGTAGACCAGAGGCGATCACGGCAGACATCACAGGAGGCTCCTGGAAGAAAATGGGGAATGGAGAATACGAAACGGGATGCACAGATTAGAATTTATAGCCGCGGTGCACTGCAACGATGCCACCCGTCAAATTGAAGCACTGGCAACGCTCAAAGCCCGCTACTTCCATCATTTGCAACAGGGTTTGTTGATTCGGATGCATGCGAATGGATTCGGCCAGATAGCGGTAACTGGCAGCATCACCCGCCACCCACTGCCCTAAAGTCGGCAACACGGTGAAGGAGTATAAATCATAAGCCGACTTCAAACCCGGTGCGATGGGGTGGGAAAATTCCAAGATGATCGCTCGTCCTCCCGGCTTGAGCACCCGGTACATATCTGCCAGTGCTCGTTCCTTGCGGGTTACGTTGCGCAGCCCAAAACCGATGGTCATACAATCGAAGGTGCTGTCGGGAAACGGCAATTGCTCTGCATCGATCTGGACGTAAGCGATGTTGCCCACTGCACCCTGGTCGGTCAGTCGTCTGCACCCTTCGCTCAACATACGGGCGTTGATGTCAGACAGCACCACCAGCCCCTTTGGTCCAACCAGCGGCAGCAATCGAGCACTCAGATCGCCAGTACCACCAGCCAGATCTAGTACCCGCTCGCCCGGTCGTACCCCACTGAGGCTCACCGCGAATCGCTTCCATAAGCGGTGCACGCCAAACGACATCAGATCGTTCATCAGATCGTATTTGTCGGCGACGGAATCGAACACACCAGCCACCTTTCTCGCCTTCTCGGTGGCGTTCACCGTCTGGTAACCGAAATGGGTCGTTTCAGGGTGATCCATGTTCGTAAGTCCTGGGTTTTGACGACGGGGTCAAGGTTGGTGCGGGTGAGCAGCCTCGGCCACTCGCCGTAAGTAATCCTGCCAATTGTGCTCTTGATTCACGCCAAGATCATATAAAACATTCCAGGAATACAAACCCGTGGCATGACCATCGTCGAATACCAGTCGCACAGCGTAGTGACCTACCGGTTCAATGGTATCGATATTAACCCGTTCTTTACCGGTCACTAAAGTGGCACTGCCCGGTCCATGGCCACGTACTTCGGCCGAGGGTGAAAATACCCGCAGGTATTCGCAAGGCAACTGGAAATGCCGACCGTCTTCGAAGGCAACCTCTAGCACGCGAGATGCCTGATGCAGCTTGATTTCGGTGGGATATGGTGTATTCATGATTAAATTCTAAAGAATATAACGAGTTAAATCTTCATGCTTGATCAGCTCACCCAGATGAGCATCGACATAAGCACGATCAATAACCACGTTCTGACCGGAACGGTCGGGCGCCTCAAATGAAATGGTCTCTAGCAATCGCTCCATAACCGTATGCAAACGGCGAGCACCGATATTTTCAGTACGCTCATTCACTTGGCAGGCAATCTCGGCCAGACGGCGCACACCATCTGCTTCAAATTTCAGCCCGACGCCCTCGGTCTCCAGCAGCGCCACGTACTGTTCAGTGAGAGAAGCATCCGGTTCGGTCAGAATCCGTACAAAGTCCTCAGTGCTCAAGGCACTGAGCTCCACCCGGATCGGCAAACGCCCTTGCAATTCGGGAATCAGATCGGACGGCTTAGCTAAATGGAATGCGCCGGAGGCGATAAAAAGAATATGGTCGGTGCGCACCATGCCGTATTTGGTAGAAATAGTGCACCCTTCCACTAAGGGCAACAGATCGCGTTGTACCCCCTCGCGTGAGACATCTGGGCCACCGTATTCGCCGCGCTTGGCCACCTTATCAAGTTCGTCGATGAAGACAATGCCATTCTGCTCCACCGCTGCCAGAGCCTTAAGCTTGAGCTCATCCTCATTGACCATCTTGGCCGCCTCTTCTTCCTGTAACAGCTTGAGGGCATCGCGCACCTTGAGCTTGCGCGCGCGCGTGCGTCCGCTGTTGAGGTTCTGAAACAGGCTTTGTAATTGATTGGTCATTTCCTCCATCCCTGGCGGTGCCATGATCTCGACACCCACCGAGCGCACCGATACTTCGATTTCGATCTCACTATCGTCCAAGTCGCCCTTCAACAGACGCTCGCGCATCTTTTGCCGGGTCGTGGAATGATCCGGTAGCTGCGGCTCATTGGCAAAGCCGACACTCCGTGGTTTCGGCAAGAGTGTGTCCAGTATCCGCTCATAGGCCGCTTCCTCAGCGCGATGGCGCACCTTGTGCATTTCCTCCTCGCGCACCATCTTGATCGCTCCGTCTATCAGATCGCGGATGATCGACTCCACATCCCGGCCCACATAGCCCACCTCGGTAAATTTGGTGGCCTCGACTTTGATGAAAGGGGCATTAGCCAGCTTGGCCAGCCGCCGGGCGATCTCGGTCTTTCCCACCCCAGTTGGACCGATCATCAGAATATTTTTTGGGGTGATCTCGTTGCTCAGCGCTGGGTCAACCCGCATTCGCCGCCAGCGGTTACGCAGCGCAATAGCTACCGCCCGCTTGGCGGCATCCTGCCCAATGATGTGCTTATCCAATTCCTGGGCGATCTCTCTGGGGGTCATCTCCGACATGCTGGATTACCGTTTGAACAGGTGAGATAAAGACAAAGCAATAGGTATGCCGACTGCAAACTGTGCATCAGGCGGCCGACAATTCTTCAAGGGTCAAATTCCCGTTGGTGTATATGCAGATACCAGCGGCAATTTTCAAGGCCTGCTCGACGATAGCCCGAGCATCTAGTTCGGTATGCTCAAGCAAAGCCTGGGCGGCAGCTTGGGCAAAGGCGCCCCCGGAACCGATTGCCGCCAGATCGTGTTCAGGTTCGATGACATCCCCATTACCAGAAAGCAGCAAGGTGGTGTGAAGATCGGCCACGATCAACAGCGCTTCCAGACGTCGTAACAAACGGTCGGTGCGCCAGTCTTTGGCCAATTCCACGGCAGCACGAGTCAAGTTGCCTCCATGCTTTTCCAGCTTGCCCTCAAAACGCTCGAACAGGGTAAAGGCATCGGCAGTACCACCGGCAAAGCCAGCGATGACCTTATCCTGATACAAACGCCGTACCTTGCGGGCGTTGCCTTTCATCACGGTATTGCCTAACGTCACCTGACCGTCACCACCGATCACGACCCGACCGTTGCGGCGCACGGCCAGCACTGTGGTGCCATGCAATGATTCCATGCGAGTGCCTCTGTGATTTGCGCGGGGATTGTACACGATATCCAGGATACGGCAGGGAAACCGTATTGGTCGTATCCGCCATAAAAAAAGCCCCGGTTACAAGGGGGAGTGGAACCGGGGCGAATTGAATATCCGGCTTCATAAACCGGACACAGCCCGCTCAGGGAGGGAAGCGGACAGGCGTAAGGGCTACGCTTACTTCCTAAGATGGGAATAACTCCTAAAAGTTCAATGCCAATCAATGCAATCGCCCATCGATCGCTTCTCACCAATCCCAATACCTGCTGCAACCTGTCCCATCATCGCTCGTTCGCGGTGCGGTCTAAACGCGAAGAGATTCTCCATATAAATCATGCTGGTCGGATTCGAAGACCCGTACCGACGCAAATTCACCAATCGGTAAATCTGCGCCATCCTCGATATAGACGATCCCATCGATTTCTGGTGCATCGGCGCTGGAGCGAGCGATGGCTCCCCCCTCATCATCAATGGCATCGACAAGGACGGTTAGGCTGCGGCCGATCTTGCGCCGCAATCGATCAGCACTAATCGTGGCCTGCAGTTCCATCAATCGGGCTTGTCGTTCCTGCTTCACCTCTTCCGGTACAGGGTCTGGCAACTGGTTGGCAGTGGCACCATCCACCGGTGAGTAGGTAAAACAACCCACTCGATCCAGCTCCGCCATGGCCAGAAACTCCAGCAAGCGGCTGAAGTCATTCTCGGTTTCACCAGGAAAACCGACAATAAAGGTGCTACGCAGAGTGAGATCCGGGCAGATTTCCCGCCAGCGGCGAATCCGTTCCAGAGTGCCACCGGTATTGGCCGGCCGCTTCATCGCTTTGAGCACACCTGAACTGGCATGTTGTAACGGCACATCCAGATAGGGCAAGATCTTGCCTTCCGCCATCAATGGTATTAGCTCATCGACATGCGGATAGGGATAGACATAATGCAGTCTTATCCAAATGCCGAGCTCACCCAGTGCAGCGGCAAGGCTGCTCAGATGGGTCTTGAGCGGCCGACCCTTCCAAAAACCAGTGCGATAGCGCATATCCACACCATAGGCGCTGGTATCCTGGGACACCACGAGCAACTCCCTAACTCCAGCCTGGACGAGGCGCTCCGCCTCTTGCAGCACCTCGCCAATGGGGCGACTGACCAGATCTCCCCGCAACTGGGGGATGATGCAGAAGGTGCAACGATGATTACAACCCTCGGAAATCTTTAGATATGCATAGTGCCGAGGCGTTAATTTAATCCCCTGAGGCGGCACCAAATCTACAAATGGATCATGGGGCTGGGGCAAGTGAGTATGGATCGCCGCCATCACCTCTTCGCACGCATGCGGCCCAGTCACCGCCAGCACGCTAGGGTGCAGATCGCGGACTATATTACCCTTCGCACCTAAGCAACCGGTCACGATCACTCGGCCGTTCTCGGCCAGTGCCTCGCCAATGGCCTCCAACGACTCCGCCACCGCTGTATCGATGAAACCACAGGTATTCACCACGACCAGATCGGCAGCTTGATAGGTAGGCGACACGCCATAGCCCTCGGCGCGCAGACGGGTCAGGATGTGTTCGGAATCTACCAGTGCCTTGGGGCAACCGAGACTGACAAAACCGATCTGAGGAGGGCGGCTCATGACATCATGCATGCAAATAGTTTGAAATACACAGGGACTCACTAGGACCTTGCAACGGGATACCTAAAAATTTGAAGCAATTCATCCTTGCGAGTCAAGTTAAAAAATAGCTAAGCTATAGGGCTTTAATAACCGTAAGGCACTTGCTGCCCGCGTACCGGCGGCGGTATGTCCTGAATCAACCAACAGCATTAGCAAGGTTTCAGCAACCATGAAAAAAGATATTCACCCTCAATACCGCGAAGTGGTGTTTCAGGATATCTCTACCGACTTCGCCTTCCTGACCCGCTCCACCATCACCGCCAAGGAAACCATCCAATGGACCGACGGCAAAGAATATCCGCTGGTGAAGGTGGAAGTTTCCAGCCAATCGCATCCTTTTTATACGGGCAAACAGAAGATTGTGGATACTGCGGGCCGAGTTGATCGCTTCCGCCGCAAGTATGGCTTGTCCTAAAACACCGACCCTATTCACACAGGGCATCCTCAGGGATGCCTTTTTTATTATCCAGCGCTAGGGCAGCTAATCCGGCATCCGAACGGTATTGGCCATGATACCTTTCAATAGAGAAATCGATGATCAACCTGACTTGCTAAAAGGATTTTTCAGCAAAGCGGCATGGCTTGGGTTATCATTGTCCGCGCTTCAAAAAAGTGCATAAGACGCTGAATAACTGTCGGATTGCCGCTGGACCAACCGAAATCATAATCACGAATGGCCAGCCGGATCCGGCCCATCACCCCACTTTGGAGGTTATGAATGGCAACGATCACCCTTAAGGATGATGTTACTGGGAAAGCCGTGCAAATGCCCGTGCTGGAACCGACCTATGGTCATCCCGTGGTGGATATCGGCAAACTGGCCAAGGAGTTCGGATACTTCACTTACGATCCTGGTTTCATGTCCACCGCTAGTTGCCAGAGCACGATCACCTACCTTGATGGCGATAAGGGTGAGCTGATGTACCGTGGCTACCCAATCGAGCAATTGGCAGAACAATGCAACTTCCTGGAAGTTTGTTACCTGCTGTTATACGGCGAGCTACCCAGCGCCGAAAAGAAAGAGCTTTTTGAAACCAGCATCGCTCGGCACAACCGGATTCGCGAGAACCTGCGCCGTTTCTTTTACGGTTTCAATCACGATGCGCATCCCATGGCGATGATGGCGGCAGTAGTCAGCTCGCTGTCGGCTTTCTTCCACGACCGGCTTGATATCCACGACTACGAACATCGCATGGTCACAGCCCGTCGGCTGATCGCTAAAATGCCGACCATT
Organism: Phycisphaerales bacterium; assembly: GCA_014879435.1. GTDB lineage: Bacteria > Pseudomonadota > Gammaproteobacteria > Competibacterales > Competibacteraceae > Competibacter. The sequence continues at coordinate 5,309 of JACSSB010000233.1, read as the reverse complement.
GCTGCTGCCTGTTACAAACACAGTATTGGCGACCCGGCCATCTATCCTCGCGATGACTTGAGCTATACCGGGAATCTGCTGTACATGATGTTCAGTCTGCCCGGCAAACGCTACGAAGTCGATCCCATCGCCGAACATGCGCTGGATGTGCTATTCACTCTGCACGCCGATCACGAACAGAACGCTTCTACCTCAACCGTGCGGTTGGCCGGCTCTTCCGGCACTAACCCTTACGCGGCAATTGCCGCTGGCATCACCTGCCTATGGGGACCGGCCCACGGCGGCGCTAATGAAGCCGTACTCCGCATGCTGGATCAGATCGGTGACATCAAAAATGTGGACGGATTCATGGCCAAGGTCAAGGACAAGAATTCCAATGTCCGCCTGATGGGTTTTGGCCACCGTGTTTATAAAAACTTCGATCCGCGTGCCAAGATCATCAAGGAAATTTGCCATCAGATCCTGGATTCCTATGGCCATGATCCACGTCTGGATTTAGCGATGCGGCTGGAAGAGATTGCGCTCAGCGACGATTACTTCATTGAACGGAAGCTTTATCCGAACGTCGATTTTTATTCGGGAATTATCTACAGCGCGCTCAAGATCCCTGTTGAAATGTTCACGGTGATGTTTGCTATCGCCCGCACCGCCGGCTGGATCACCCACTGGATGGAAATGATCACCGAGAAAGATCAGAAAATCGGTAGACCACGACAGCTGTACATTGGCCAGATGCGCCGCGACGTGACTTCCATGCAAGAACGCGACTAAGCGAGTCTATTCACATAATCAAGAATAAAAAAAGGCGATTTTGGGATCGCCTTTTTTTATTACGCATCATCTTCCGACTATCGTTCTTCCAATCAAATCCGCCGCTTGTTATTTTTCTGCGGTCTACCACTGGATTCGGCAACATTGGCCGCCCGTTTGCCACTGGATTTTGTGGTGACGATGGTCACTGATTTTTTCTCTGGCTTCGCCCGAACCACTTTCTCAGATGCTGAATTGCTCTTCGTCACCTTCACAACAGACTTTGCCCTAGTGGACCGCGTTTGAATGGAACTTGTAGTGCTCGCCTTGGTAGATGCCACCACTTTATTCCGGGTCACCACATGTTCTCGCTTACTCATCCGCACTGGCTGTGCTATCACACGAGTTACCCTTGGTGCGACCACTGGGACACGAGTTACCCTTGGTGCGACCACTGGGGCATGTACCATGATCGGTTCCGGCTCGATCAATGCGGGGGATGGTGCCAAACCATAATGAGCGAAGCCATAGTCGAGCAAGTTACGAGCATCTCGCCACAAAGTACCACTATTAGGACTATTAAGAATTGCCACGATCAGACGGACACCACCGCGATCCGCTTCACCGACAAAGCAGCGCCGTGCTTTCAAAGTAAAACCAGTTTTTCCACCGCGTGCACCCTCATAAGATGCCAACAAGCGATTAGTATTGTGTACCGACACCATTCGCCAGTCGTTGTACGACCCATACCCAGAGTCGATACGCAAGGTAGCGCTACGAGTACGCACGATATCCGCAAACAGTGGATTAAACATCGCCGCACGGAAAATCAACGCCAAATCGTATGCAGTTGTGTAATGATCGTCGTCCGGTAAGCCGTGCGGATTCATAAAGTGACTACCACGCGCCCCAATTTGCCAAGCCTTGGTATTCATCAAATTAGCAAATTGGTAAACCGAACCGCCCACCGCCTCGGCCAAAGTCTCGGCGGTATCGTTGCCAGATTTCAGTAATAACCCATACATCAGATCTTGTACCGAAACTATCTCACCGGCACGTAAACCAATACGTCCCGGCGCTACGCTAGCGGCCTGGGCGCTGACGGGTACCCGCACATTCGGATTAAGCTGATCCAGCACGACCAAGGCGGTCAATACCTTGGTCGTACTGGCGGGCGGTAGGCGCAGATACGGTTCCTTGGCGAACAGGACTTCACCCGTGATGGGGTTCATGAGTACCGCTGCCCGTGCGGCCACGTCAGGAGTGGGCGGAGAGAAATGAATTTCCTGCGCCGATACCACTCCCCCCGCCATCCACAAGACGCTACTTAGTATCCAGAAAAACAATCGCCGAGCACACAATACAACAAAAGACAATCTTAAAAACATGCGCTTAACTCCGTTGCCATTTTCAGCGATCTTGCGCTCATGCCATCCTAACCAGCATTCCCAGCGCTTTTCAGCTCACCCTGTACGGTCACGGTTAACTGCCGACCGTGCCCCATCCGACGATGCTCCCAAAGGTAAATACCTTGCCAAGTTCCCAGTGCACAACGCCCTCTCATGACCGGAATTGTCAAACTATTCTGAGTCAGGATAGTACGGATATGGGCTGGCATGTCATCCGCACCTTCGTCATCGTGTGTAAACCATGCCGAGCCATCGGGTGCTAAACGCGCCATGAAAGCTTCCAAATCATACCGCACGCTGGGGTCGGCATTCTCGCACAAAATCAACGAGGCGCTGGTATGATGCAAAAAGACATGAACCAATCCTATCCATACCGACGATTCCTGTACGATGGTATCGATACGGTCGGTCATTTCGTAGGTTCCCCGACCTTGCGTCATCAAGGTAAATACGCGTTGCATCATCATCCCAAGATCTTCCAAAGCCTCAGCAAACATCCACCGGGGTTATGGAGTAAGGCTAGCTTACCCACGATACACGCCTAGAAACGTTTTTGCACGGTCACTCACGATATGTGATCAAGGAACCACTACTCTCTTTCTCAGTCGAGCAACACCCAATCCGTGTGTCGTTTATATCCCCGCCTAAGATCGAATAAACAGAATATCCCAAATCCCATGGCCCAAACGCTGGCCACGCCGCTCAAACCGGGTCAGGATCCGATCTGTGAGGCGAGGTATAAATCCATCGTCATCCGCCGCATTCTTCAATTCGGGAGTGGCACGTAGGTCATTCAAGATCGACCAGGCATAATCTTCACAATCGGTTGCCACATGCACTTGCCCAGCCCATTTAAGCTTGGGAACCAACCGTGCGATGAACGATGGTTGAATCAAGCGACGTTTGTGGTGTCGCATCTTAGGCCATGGATCAGGGAAAAAAATTTGAATACGCTCTAGGCTTTCATTCGGTAATTGCCGTAACACTTCGACAGCATCGGCACACAGGATCCGAAGATTACTTAGATTGAGTGCCTCGGCGCGTAGCAGTGCATGCCCAATGCCCGGACGATGCACTTCAACACCAAGGTAATCCATTTCGGGATGAGCTGCTGCCATAGCAACCAAGGACTCACCATCACCAAAACCGACTTCCAGAACCAATGGGGCACAGCGGCCAAACAATCGTTCCGGCTCCAGTATCGCCAAACCAGCATCAACTCCAAATCGCTCCCAACATTCTGTCAACGCTCGCCGCTGAGCAGATGTCATTCGACCTTCACGCCGGACGAAGCTACGGATTCGTCGGTGCGTATCAACATCATCGGTTGAATTCTCCACGAAAGGGTTAGCCGATGAAGAGAACTGTGTAATATCATCAGAATTCATTGGGCTATCATGATCTACATTAGGGGTGGTATTCAAAACACTTAATTAAAATGGGATTCATCCATAAGGAGCAAAGTATCAAACGACTTTAAATCACAATGAAAATGATTGCAGTCACAAAAATAAATGCCCTACAATGGCTATATGGTCTAAATCAAGACCCCTTTAGCAACCCACATCGACAATGGTAAACGACGAATCATGAGCAACAACATCGAAGATCTCATCAGTTCTTATTCCATCGAGCAGCTCAAAGCATTGATCGAGCAAGCCGAGGATGCGATCGAGCAAAAGAAGGTCAATGAAATCGAGTCCCTTCGTGATCAGATGATCAAGATGGCGAATCAATTCGACATGACACCAGAAGAGGTGATCAACTATTCAGGTCGTCGGAAGAGATCACCAGGCAAGCCCAAATATCGCAATCCCAATGATCCCACCCAGACATGGACCGGGCGCGGTAAAAGGCCGGGCTGGCTGAAAAATGTGGATGACATCGAAGTGTTCCGCATCCCTGAATAGATCCAATCGGATCATCATCCGCCAAGGCTGGAACAATTTGGAAATACTGTCACCCTGCCTTAATCCATCTTGCAACTTATATACTTTATCCTTATGATTCTGAAATCGCCAGCCTGACTGAGACAGGAGCGGCGTAGAATCATGCAGCGGGTGTAGTTCAATGGTAGAACCTCAGCTTCCCAAGCTGATGGTGTGGGTTCGATTCCCATCACCCGCTCCAATGTGATTGGGCTACGTCGTGATACGTAGCCCTTTATTCTTATTGGATTATCTTTAATTATCCCTTCCTCTATTGTCCCACCCAGCAGGAAAAAAAGACGGTTGTTATTGTATTTTCTTAATCCCTATAAATATTCACCGAATATTCACCCTGGATCAGGTGGGAGAAAAGATTGTTATCGCACGCACGTCCACAAAATCCTCTTGCGGATTATCCAGGATAAACCATTTAGTAAACTACTTAGCGTTATTGCGAATGTTTCATCGCGGTAACACACAAAGGCCGATACTAGTCAGCGGCCAGTAGTATTCGATCCTTAGCTTTGCTCATTTCCACCTTAGAGAACTCAACATGATTCAGGTCGCAATCGCTGGCGCCGCTGGCCGTATGGGGCGGCAATTGCTCAATGCCTGCAACCAGGTCGACAATGTTCGCTGTACCGTGGCTTCCGAATATTCTAATAGCCCGTTTATTGGTACGGATGCTGGCGAGGTTGCCGGTATTGGCCGACTGGGAGTTGCCATCACCGCCGAACTGGAATCACTCATTGATCACTTTGAGCTACTGATCGATTTTACCCGACCAGCGGCAACCCTTGCTCACCTTGCACTTTGTCGATCAGCAGGTAAGGCGATGGTGATTGGTACCACGGGTCTATCCACGGAACAAAAAGCAGAAATCGCTGCCGCCGCTACCCAAATTCCCATCGTATTCGCCCCCAATATGAGCATTGGGGTCAACCTCTGCTTCAAGCTTCTGGAACTGGCAGCCCGAACCTTAGGCGACACGGTCGATATCGAGATTGTCGAAGCCCATCATCGCCACAAGGTGGATGCTCCTTCCGGCACGGCACTGGCAATGGGACAGATTATCGCCGAGACACTCGGCCGGGATTTAGCGCAATGCGCAGTATACGGTCGAGAAGGTGTCACCGGTGAGCGCGATCGCAATACTATCGGTTTCACTACTATTCGTGCGGGGGATATCGTTGGCGAGCACACGGTCATATTCGCCGACGAG
>JACSSB010000368.1 GCA_014879435.1 Phycisphaerales bacterium | reverse complement strand
AGGCTGGAGAGGCCCCACTTTTCGAGAAAATCACGCCGTTTCATGGTCGAGCTACCTCGTTATCGTTGATCCGCAGGGACTGCTCGGAAACACCAAGAAGTGTCCAATACCTGCTTATAATTGTATCAGTATAAGTGAAGACTGCTTTTAGGTGAGACACCGCAAGCGAGCCACAATGGATTTTCAGCATGGACCTTGGAGATGAGCGACATTTTTATCTGCTATTCGCGAACAGATAGCGTGATTGCCACTCGACTGGTCGGGCGGTTGCGGGCGGAGGGGTGGTCGGTGTTCATGGACGTCGAAACCCATGTTGGTCGCCGCTGGCACCGGGAAATCGAACGGGAACTCCACACGGCACGGGCGGTGGTGGCGCTGTGGTCGGCTCTATCGCGCGACAGCGATTTCGTGTTGGAAGAAGCCGAATATGGCAAGCGCAAGGATATCCTATTTCCCGCCTTCATCGAGGCGGTAATATCTCCCTACGGATTCGGCCGCATCCAAACAGCGGATCTAATCGGCTGGGCGGGGGAGCCAGATCATCCCGGCCTAGTGCAACTGCTGGCATCTTTACGACTACATTTACAAGCTGCCGCACCATCACAATCTCCCACACAGTCATTCCTCCCTTTGACAAAGGGGGGCGAGGGGGGATTTCAACCCCTCATGCCAGGCCAAACCTTTCGCAACCGATTGAAAATCGGCGGCGAAGGTCCGCTGATGGTGATCATCCCCGCTGGGCGCTTTCTCATGGGTTCGCCGTCGGATGAACCGGGTCGGCAGGATAGCGAAGGTCCACAACACGAAATCCGTATCGCCCAATCCTTTGCTCTGAGTGTGTATGCAGTGACTTTCGACGACTACGACCGCTATTGCGATGCCACGGAACAGGCGAAGCCCGAAGACCGAGGCTGGGGTCGGGGTAATCGGCCGGTCATCAACGTCTCTTGGCACGACGCTCAAGCCTACTGTGCTTGGCTGAGCGCACAGACCGGGCGGCCCTATCGGTTGCCTAGAGAGGTGGAATGGGAATACGCCTGTCGGGCAGGTACTGACACTCCATTCCATTTCGGTAAGCGTATTAGCGCTGACCAGGCCAACTTCGACCTCAGCAGAGGGCAAACCGTCCCAGTGGGTACATTTCCGTCTAACGCCTTCGGACTGCATGAAATGCATGGCAATGTCTGGGAATGGTGCCAAGATACTTGGCACAACAATTACCAGGGTGCTCCGATCGACGATTCGGCCTGGGAAGCCGATGAAAAAACCAAGTTTCGGGTGGTGCGCGGTGGGTCCTGGCTCAATAATCTTGCCTACGCACGCGTGGCCGCCCGCAGCTGCTACATACCGGGCGGCCGCGTCGTCATTATCGGTTTTCGGGTATGGTGTGGCTTTGTTGCACAAATCAAATGAGCCGCGTAGGTTGGGGTGAGCTGGCGAACCCCAACACCTGGACCGCTGATCATTGGATCGCTGAACTCTTGTGAACCCCAACACCGATATCGCCCATGAACCTCCACGCAATCAATTCCCTATAGCCGCGTAGGTTGGGGTGAGCTTGCGAACCCCAACATCCAATCAATCCCCTGTGCTTACACGATGCGCTACCGCCGCACCAGAGTTGCTGGAGCAACCTACTTCTTCACGGTCAACCTAGCTGATCGCCAATCCAATTTGCTCGTCGTGCACATTGATACATTGCGGGAGACGCTGCGGCAGATCAGGCGTGCGCATCCCTTCGCTATCGACGCGATGGTCGTTCTCCCCAAGCACTTGCACGCGATCTGGACATTGCCGACCGACGATACCGATTTTGCCACGCGTTGGATGCTCATCAAGGCGGGATTCTCCCGGCAAATACCCCCCTTGGAACGCCGCTCGCCCAGCCGCATGACCAAGGGTGAGCGCGGTATTTGGCAACGTCGCTACTGGGAGCATTTAATTCGGGACGAGCAGGATTTCGCGTGTCATGTCGATTACATCCACTTCAACCCAGTCAAGCACGGGCACGCGATGCGGGCGGTGGATTGGCCGTATTCGTCGATTCATCGATATATTCGGCTGGGTCTGGTGGCTCCAGATTGGGCGTTCGATGCAGCAGAGGACATGGGGTTCGGAGAGTAATGCAGGCGTGTTGGGGATTGTGGACGGTATTCGGTGTTGGGGTTCGCCAGCTCACCCCAACCTACACTTGCTGCCAAGATCGCGAGCGCCGCTGCGCGGCGCTCAGTGTTCAGTATTTCAGTGCTCCAGTGACCAGTGATCTAGTGTCCAGTTATTTTGATGGGGGACGAACACCACACCCGAAAACCAAGATTATTGAAGCGGCCGCCCGGCAAGTAGTAGACGCGGCCGGCCGAGCGCACGTCGGCAGGATCACTGAACCAGGACCCACTACGTATCACCCGGATACCCGAACTTTTTGGGTCGATGCATTGCTGCTCATTCCCATCAAATTGTTCGCGCCATGCGGAACAGGTCCATTCCCACACGTTGCCCGACGTGTCGTGGAGACCCCACGCATTGGCTAGAAAACTGCCAACCGGAGCCGATTGGTCATTATCCCAGGGATTGCCGCAACCGTTGCAATTCGCCTTGTTTTGCCCGACCTTGTCGCCCCAGGGATAGGCTGTGTGGGTTCCCGCACGGGCGGCATATTCCCATTCGGCTTCGGTGGGCAAGCGGCAGTTCTGATGGAGGCGTGCACTCAGCCACTGGGTGTAGGCGGTCGCTTCGTGCCAAGTGATATAGACCACAGGACGTGTCCCACGCCCGCCTTTGGCCGTGGTCGGATACTTGGGGTCATTGTCACCCTGGCGCTGTCGTTCCCAAACGTAATAGTCGTACTGATCGTAGGTGACTTCGTGCTTGCTCAGCCTGAACCCTTGGGTGATCTCGATGGATCTCCCTGGAACCCCGAAGTTGGGCATGTATCTTTCCTGTAATTGCTTCACAAATTCCTGGTTCTGTTCGCCCATAGCGAACGCGCCCGCTGGGATGGCCACGAACTCGGGCAGGGGCGCATGGCCCAGCCGAAAGCGTTGCTGCGTCAGCATCGAATCCAGGGGCAGATCGTGCTTTCTCGTCCAGAGAAACGATTCGGCCACGAAGCCAATAGCTAGCACCAGCACGACAAGCTGTACCCGCGTCGCCCAACGACTCCAGAACAGGAAACGGCCTTCCAGGCTGTTCTGGGGCACGCGCAACCGGCGATAACGTCCGAGGCTGCCCCAGCCAGCCAGATGCCACACACGGCCCAGCCCCTGGCTCTGCGACCAGTGCTCGGTTTGAAGCTGGAGCTGCTGGCGGTGGAGGTCGCGGTCGCGGTTGGCTTCTATGTAGGCGTACAGGGTTGGCCAGTAGCCGACGCGCTGGCCGGTTTTCTCGTCCTTGCCGCGCGCACGAATCAGGGTCTCGTGGATGAGATCAACATATCGGCGGTCCTGCTCGACGCTGGTGGTGATCAGCCGCAACGCGCCGTTGTGAGTCGAGACGGGCACGTCCAACGGTCGCTCGCCGGAGAGCTGTTGCACCACGCGCTCGCCCACAGCGTCCTGTCCACCACCGGCCACCAGCACCGCCTCGTCGCGGGTGATCCGTTGGCGGGTGTGGCGGCCCTCGTCGTGGATGCGTGTCAGCCGCAACAGCAGTTCAAGCGCCGCTTGTCGGCCCTTAGGCACCGCGCGGTCGATTCGCTCCAGTAGAGCGTCGGCTTGGGCGCTCAACAGGCCAGCGATGCCGTTGGCCTGCCGATAGTGTTCTCCACTCAGACGGTTGCCTTTCCGTTGTTGCCACAGGGTGTACAGGGCATTTTCCACCAAAGGTAACGCACCAATTTCATCGCGGGCATCGTTCAGGATGGCAGCGGTGACCTCGCGCACGTCTAATCCGGCCAAGCATGCCGGTTGTTCGATGACCTCGCGCAAACCGGGTGCGGAGATGGTGGGCAGGAAGTAGCGCTTGCAGTGGCTGTTGTAGATCGCTTGCAGGTGCGACAGGCGCTCGAAGCGGTCGAGGAAGTCGGCGCGGATGGTGCTGATGAGAAACAGTGGACACTCCGGGTCTTGCAGGGCCTGGGCCAGCAGCGCGTCGAACCGTTGGCGCGACTGGTCTTCGGCAAAGGTGAACAGTTCTTCAAACTGATCAACGACGAGGAGGAAGGCACTTCGGTCTTGTTTGACATTCCGCAGGGCAAGCGCCAGGGCGCGTTCGTCCTGTTCAAGTTGTTGCAGTCGGCCCATGGAGTTGCGTTGCGCCGGTTCCGCGATCAAGCCATGTTCGAGAACTTCCGCCAGTTTCGCCAACGGGTCCTTCCCCGGCAGCATCGGCCCGAGTACCCGCCAATGCTCGTAGCCGGTGCGTGCCCATAGTGCGCCTTGTTCGATCATCGGCAACATTCCGGCATTGACCAGCGAGGATTTGCCCGCGCCGCTGTTGCCTTCGATCTGCAACCAACGATGGTAGGCCGCGCCGCCATCACCGTGTAAGCCTTCCGGATTCGATTCGGACTGGTCGCCCAGGCTGGCGAGTGCCATTAGAGTTTCCTGGCGTCGCCCAAAAAATAGTCGGGCATCGCCGCGCCCGAAGGCGTGGAGGCCGAGGAACGGGCAGCCTTCGAACACCGGCGGGACGTCGAACCGGATGGTGCGGGTCTGGATGGCGTCGAGCAACGCCGTCGGCACCGGCGTGTTGGGCGACCAGCGCTCGGTCTGGAACAGAGCGAGAAACGGCGGCAGATCGTCCGGTTGGGCATCCTCCAGCAAAACGGGAAAGATCGGCAGGCGGGATGCCTCGTCATGAGAGGATAGATGCCGAATTAAGGCCACTTGCACTTCGGCGCCAACCCAGCGCCGCACGCCGTCACGCCCGACTAGCAACAGGAACGCACCACAGCCCTGCAAGGCGTCTTGCAGGCGCATGACCCAGCGGTCGCCCACCCGGATCGTGTCTTCGTCTTGAAAAACGGGGAGGCCAGCCTGCTCCAATGCGGATCGCAGTGCAATGGCTGCCGCCCGGTCGTTGCGGCTATAGCTGAGAAAGATCAATTCGGGCTGTGGAGTGGAGGGCACGGTGCCACCAGTTTGGAATGGGTGTGAGTAATTATTTGTTGTAGGGGATTTTTTGAACTTTCGCCAGCCGCGTAGCCGAGTAGGTTGGGGTGAGCTTGTGAACCCCAACGCCCTTGTTTGCAGGTGATCTGGACACCCGAGTAGGTTGGGGTGAGCTTGCGAACCCCAACACCCTTGTTTGCACGCGATCTCGACATTGCTTTCGGAGAATGATGTGGGTGGATTGAGGTTCGCGGGTGATGTGACCTTCGATGTTGGGGTTCGCAAGCTCACCCCAACCTACTTCAATTGCAGCATTGCGGTTTGACGAGATCCGCGCCAAAGTTCCCCAACAGCCAATTAATTGCGTGGCGTGATTTTCGAATGCGCTGATCCTCCGGCAGCCGAGGGGCATCCCCATGTACCTGTCCGACCTGTTTATCCGTCGCCCAGTATTCGCTATCGTCGTCAGCCTGCTGATCGTGGTCGGCGGGATCATGGCTTTGCGCGAATTGCCGGTGCGCGAATTGCCAGATATCGATGCCTCGGTGGTGACGGTCACGACCACTTATACCGGCGCCGCTCCGGCCATTATCGATACCGAGATCACTGAGCTTATCGAGGGTGCGGTGGCCCGGATCGACGGTGTTAAACGCATCGAATCCGGTTCTAGCGAGGGCAGGGGACAGACCCGGATTACCTTTAGCGCTGATCGAGATATCGACAGTGCTGCCGCTGACGTGCGCGAAGCGGTGAGCTCAGTAGCGAGTCGTTTGCCAGAAGATGCCGACGAACCACAGGTGATCAAGGCCGATAGCGACAGTCAACCA
>JACSSB010000183.1 GCA_014879435.1 Phycisphaerales bacterium | reverse complement strand
TGGCTCTGGAAGCAGCCGAATTCGAGGCCGCTTTACACCAGCGCGAACATCTGCGGGAGATTCTTGGCTAAGGAGCCAGTCGGTTTGGTAAAACCGATTGCTAGAGCCTGATACAAAAACCCCGGTGGAATGTCATATTCCGCCGGGGTTTTTTAGTTTCCCCTTTTAGCAAAGGGGAGAGGTGACAGAGGGGATCAGTATTATCCTTCCCCGCCGCTTTTATCCTTTCCTAGCAGTGCGGCTACGCTGTTTTGCCAGGTGGATTGTAAAGGAGTTGGCGGCGCGGTTTCCTTGAAGGTTCCATAGTTCATCAAGCGCTGATAACGCTGTTCCAGCAATTCGTCTATGGGCAAGGTATCAATCTGCGATAAATGGGCCCACAACGCGGCGCGTACTTGTTCTGCCATGCGTGCCAGATCGCGGTGGGCACCGCCTGGTGGTTCAGAAATGATGGCGTTAATTAGTTCCAATTTCAGCAGACGATCAGCGGTCAAACCCAAAGCCTCAGCCGCATCGGGCGCCTTTTCTGCACTTTTCCACAAAATCGCCGCGCAACCTTCCGGTGATATCACCGAGTAGGTACTGTATTGCAACATCAACACCCGGTCGCCCACGCCGATGGCTAGCGCGCCGCCAGAGCCGCCTTCGCCGATCACCACGCAGATCACCGGTACACGCAGTTGACTCATCTCAAACAGATTGCGGGCGATGGCCTCACTCTGACCGCGCTCTTCGGCGCCGATGCCAGGATAAGCGCCTGGGGTATCGATGAAGGTCACGAGCGGTAACCGGAAGCGCTCGGCCAGTTTCATCAGCCGCAACGCTTTGCGGTAGCCTTCTGGGCGAGGCATGCCAAAGTTGCGATAAATTTTTTCCTTAGTGTCGCGACCTTTTTGATGACCGATCACCATGATCGGTCGGCCATCCAATCGGGCCAGTCCACCGACAATGGCATGGTCATCGGCGAAGGCGCGATCCCCATGCAGCTCCTGAAAGTCGGTAAATAGGCGCTCCACGTAGTCCAGGGTGTAGGGCCGTAGCGGATGGCGGGCGATCTGCGAAATCTGCCACGGTGTCAGGCTGGCGAAGACGGAATCGGTGAGCGCCTTGCTCTTTGCCTCCAGTCGAGCGATCTCGTCGTGGATGTTCAGATCCTGCTCGGTGCTGAGATGGCGCAATTCCTTCAGCATCGCCTCCAGCTCGGCAATGGGCCGTTCGAAGTCTAAACAGTCGTTCGGGTTCATGCGGTATCTTGGTAAAGGGATTAGTTGGCGTCGGGCACACGCACGGCGAGGTACAGCGATTCATTATCCCGCCGTACCAACAGTGGCACTGCCTTACCCTTGGAGAGTTGCTTGGTCAGATCCACGAACTGATTGGCGCTTTTCACCGGCTGATGCGCGACTTCTAAAATGATGTCGTCTGGATACAGGCCCGCATTCGCGGCTGGACCTTCGTCGAGGGCGGTGACCAGCACGCCACGTTCTTCTGCACCCAAGGCACGACGCTGTTCGTTGCTCAGATCCGCAACGGTGATTTGCAGCAGCGGATCACTGAATTCGTCCATGGTTGATACGACTTCCTCGGTGGCTTCCAGCCGGGCAATGGTGGCCTTGATTTCCAGCGGTTCGCCGTTGCGCAAGATCGACATGGCCACGGTTTTGCCGACTGGCGTTACGCCGATCATGCGCGGTAGTTGGGAAGAATCCTCCACCGGTTCGCCACCGTAGCGCAAGATGATGTCGCCCTGTTTGAAACCGGCACTGGCGGCGGGGCTGTCCGGCAGGATCTGCGCAACCAGTGCTCCACGTGGCCGATCCAGATTGAAAGCATCGGCCAGATCGTTGTTGACCGCTTGCAGCAACACCCCCAGCCAGCCACGGGTGACCTCGCCGGTTGACTTGATCTGATCGACTACCTGCATCGCCAGCTTGATGGGGATGGCGAACGACAGACCCATATAACCGCCGGTACTGCTGTAGATCTGCGAATTGATGCCGACTACCTCGCCGCGCAGATTGAACAAGGGACCACCGGAACTGCCGGGATTGACTGCGACATCGCTTTGGATGAAGGGCACATAGGTGCCACTGGGCAGATTGCGGCCCACCGCGCTGACGATGCCCTGGGTCGCGGTGTGTTCCAGGCCAAAAGGCGAACCAATGGCCAGCACCCATTCGCCCACCTCCAGCGCATCGGAGTCGCCGATTTTTACTGTAGGCAGATTATCACCCTCGATTTTCAACAGGGCGACATCGGTCATTTCGTCCACGCCGATGAGCTTGGCCGGGCGTTCGCGTTGGTCGCTGAGCCGGACGATAATCTTATCGGCATCCTGAGCGACATGGGCATTGGTCAGGATATAGCCGTCTGGCGATAGGATAAATCCAGAGCCCAGCGAGTTGGCCTGACGCTCGCCCGGTAATTCCGGGCGATCCTGGAAGAAACGTTTGAAAAATTCCAGATAGGGGTTGTCGCCACTCGGTTGTTCTGGCAAGCCCGGAATGCGCACAACCGCCTTCCGCGCAGGGACTTGTGTGGAACTGATGTTGACCACGGTAGGTTCGTTCTGTTTGACCAGTTTACGAAAGTCCGGCAGAGGTGCGTCGGTGGGAGTGCGGGCCAGGGTGACATTCATCCAGCACAGGCTCAGCGACAATATTGCAAATTGCAGCAGACGGCGAGTGCGAGGCGTGGCAGCAGAGCGATGGCATACAGCCGGATGCTGCCCAGACTTTGGCACGGTTTGCGCGGTATGAAATAGTTGGCGATACTCCAAGAGCGAGGTGGCGCAAGCCGATATTTTATAGATCCAGCGGCCGAGCCGGACATCGTGTCGGGACGCGGCCTGCCGCGATCTGTTTGAATCAGCGAGGAGAGATGGATGATAGGGCAAGATTTGGAACAGATGATGGAAGATCATGAAAGGGCGACTCAGTATCTTTACGAGTTAACGTTGAAATTACTAGAACTAAAAGGGTCGGATATTTTCATTACTGCCGGTAGCGCGCCAGCACTCAAGGTTAATCAAGCGGTGCATCGGGTTGGCAATCGGAAGCTGACGCCGCAGCAGACCATGTTGTTGACCCGTTCGATTATGAACGATCGGCAAGCGCGGGAGTTTGACCAGCATCACGAAGCCAATTTTTCTCTGAATTTTCCAGATGTCGCCCGCTTCCGGGTCAGTGCCTACACCCAGCGTGGTAGCGCAGGCATGGTCCTGCGGCTGATCCAGCAGCGGATTCCAACCATGGCGGAACTCAATCTGCCGCCGATTCTCCAGGACATTGCCATGGCCCAACGCGGGTTGGTGATTTTCCTGGGCGGCACTGGTTGTGGCAAGACCAGCTCTATGGCGACCATGGTCGATTATCGCAACAGTCAGTGCCGGGAACACATTATTACTGTTGAGGAACCCATCGAATTTTTTCATCAACACAAACAATGCTTGGTGGATCAGCGCGAAATCGGCACCGATACCGAATCCTACGAGGTGGCCCTGAAAAATACGCTGCGTCAGGCTCCCAACGTGATTTTGATCGGTGAAGTGCGTGATCGAGAAACCATGCAGGCGGCGATCAACTTCGCTGAAACCGGCCATTTGTGCCTGACCACGTTACATGCCAACAATACCGACCAGGCATTTGATCGTATCATTAATTTTTTCTCTGAAGAGAAGCGGGCACAGATACTGATGGATCTGTCCTTCAATGTGAAGGCGTTCATTTCGCAGCGCCTGCTGCCGCGCGAAGATCAGCCTGGATTGATTCCAGCGGTAGAAGTCCTGCTCAATACCCCGCTAATGGGAGATTTGATCTTTCAAGGCCGCGTCAAAGAGATCAAGAGTGTGATGACTCGCTCCAGTGAGCAAGGCATTGTCACATTTGATGACGCACTGTTCAATCTCTATGAATCCAGCCGGATCAGCTACGAAACTGCCATTCGTCATGCCGATTCCGCCAACAATCTGCGACTACGGATTAAGTTGGAAAGCAAACGGCCACCGCCGCGTGCTGGTATCGAGGGTCAATTGCGGATCGAGGAAGGCAATCGGCGCTAGGTGAAATCTATAAAGATAGTCACTCCCGCGCAAGCGGGAGTGACTATAACTAATTGATTAAAATATTTTTATTGACAGATTGAATGTTATTTAGCGGCTCAGAACTAACTGAAAGCGTCGGGCACCGTAACGCAGAGTAACGCCGGTGGTGGTTACGGCTTCCAGTATTGGTCCTTCGCTGAGCTGTTCGCCTTCGCGGTAACGCCGACCATTGATCACTGCAAAGCGCTTGCGTGCGTCGCGACTGTGAACGTGGATGTCGAGATGCAGGGTCGGTAGCTCGCGCTGGACACTCGTGGGCAAGGTATCCAAAGTCGAGATAGGCGGCGTCGTAGTGAGGATCGGAGGCGGGGACTCCACTCGTGGCGCTGGCGGCGGTCGTGGCGGTTCGGGTGGTCGCCGGATCGTCGGTTGGGTAGGTGGAGGCGGGGCTACTGGGATAGGACGGACGGTCGGAGTCGATGCGTGCGCTTGAGGGGCAGGTGGTGCCGAAGAGGGTGCCGCAGATGGCGGGGGCGGAGAGGAGGGCTTGGGTTGAAAGTGGCCGAGAAAAAATGCCAGTAATACGGCGTTAACCACCAGAGCCAGCACCACCAGTCCATACCAGAACCGATTCTGTGCCGGTTCGGCCGGAGGAGGAAGAGAAGGAGTCAGGGGCGTTGGTTGACCCGGATGGCGTTCCTGCTCCGCTTTACGCAGTGCATCAAGGATATAGGACATCTCAGCGATCCTGAGTCGCTGGATGGAGCACTGGCGTATCGGGAGCGAGCGCTAGGTTATTCAGCAGTACCAACGTCCGCCCGCCCGCCATACCATCGGCTTGTAATCCTTGATCCCGTTGAAATATACGCAATTGCTCGCCAAGGGCTTTATCAAAGGTTGTAGACAGCGGTTCCGGCGCTGCTTGTCCCGCTGCCAGCGCCAAGCGTCGGCGTAGCCAGAGTACCGCCTCACCGGTATTGCCAGGGCCAATCAGGAGCAGATCGATTTGTGATCGCCATAGCAACAGATATTGGCCGCTCCATAAGGGCGTAAGTTGTGCCAGTGGTACGGTCAATGTCTGGCCCGCAATCTCCAGCGTCGCCGTATCCTCTACCAAGGTTCTTAACAATACCGAGGTCGGCCTACCGCCGACTGTCAGTTGTAGTACGACCGGATGATTGAAGCGGCGTAGCATATTCCAGTCATCCTGGCCCATCAGGCAGCGTAGATTCTGGGTTTTGACCCATTCGCAAAATGCCACCTTGGTCTTCGGTATTTGTTGGGTGACACCCCAGATCGCCAGCAGTTGTTGGTTGCTGTCATCTCCTCGGTTCTGGCGCAGTATGTCGATCAGATCGGGAGTAGTGGCGACCGGCGAGGAGATCGGAGCGGTTGGTGGAGCGCTGGGTGGAGTACTCGCAATCAGCGGTTCGGCTCTGGGCGGTTGCGGTTTGGGTAGCGTTCGATCAGCCACTGTACCGGACGATGGAGTCACGGCTGGCGTTTGGGTCGTCTGTGGTAGCCAAAAGCCAAGGCCAATCAGACTCAGACCCATCAAGCTGCTGGTCAGCATTAATCCGGGCCGAATGCGTCGCTGGCCACCGCCGGTCGCAGCGCGTGAAGCGGCTGGCTTTGCAGGCTGCGGCTTGGAATAAAAAGCAGAGATCCAATTTTTTTTATTATCGCCGCGTAAGGCTTCGCGGGCTGCACGGCGGATCGTGTGGGTGGTCACGCGACGAGTGCCCTGGGCGTAGGCACCCAGCAAGGCGCGATCACAGAGGACATTGATCAGGCGTGGGATACCACCGGAATAGCGATGGACCATCCGCCGCGTCCCAGCCGCGAACAGTTCCACATGGCCGCCAGCTAC
>JACSSB010000361.1 GCA_014879435.1 Phycisphaerales bacterium | reverse complement strand
CGGCCTTGTCCGCTGCCGGATCGCCGCCCCGGCGCACCTGGGCCAGCCATTCCTGCGCCAGCGAGCGGGCCTGTTCAACGGTCAGCTCGCCGAACAGGCCCAGGGCCGGCTTGCGTCGCTCGCCGGCGTTGGTTCGGTACTGGAGCATGAACACCTTGCGACCGGCTGGCGTAATCTTGCACAGGAATCCGGGAACAAGGGTATCGCGCAGCTCGATGGCTTGCGCTTGGGGTTGTGCCGCATCGACTGCGGACTTGGTGAGCTTGATCTTAGCCATGATGACTCCTCGGAAAGACCCGATTCCCAGGAGCCTCGTAGGAGCCAGTAGAAGGGAAGCCGGGTCAAGTTTCAGAAAGCACCGGCATATGTTGAACTCGCCTAAGTTATTGATAAACCTGCTGTATATGGCTGTGGCGTAGTCCAGCAAAGTGCGGTACTGGAGTCATCCTGAAATAAAAAAACCCCGCCTTACGGCGAGGCTCTTTACAAAATGCTAGGCTGGGATTGGAGAGCGATCAGTCGTCGCCGGACACAACACCCAGAATTTGCAACAGGCTCAGGAATAGGTTAAAGATGGTGATGTACAGGCTGACAGTGGCCATGATGTAGTTGGTTTCACCGCCGTGAATGATCTCGCTGGTCTGCCACAGAATCATGCCCGACATCAGCAGAATGAACATCCCCGAAACCGCCAGCGACAAGGTTGGGATATTGAACAATATTGCGCCCAAGCTGGCCAGGATGCCTACCAGCATGCCCACCATCAGGAAGGAACCCATGAAGCTGAAGTCCTTGCGGCTGACGAGTGCATAGGCGGATAAGGCCAGAAAGATCGCGCCAGTGCCGCCCAGAGCGGTCATCACCACCTGCGGGCCGTTCGGCAGTTTCAGGTAGAGGTTGAGAATCGGTCCCAGGGTGTAGCCGAGGAAACCGGTCAGGGCGAATACCGCAGCCAAGCCCCAGACACTATTGCGCAGACGGGTGACCACAAACAGCAGGCCGAAATAACCGACCAGAGTGATCATCCAGTGCAGCGGTGGCGCATTGGTGGCCATGGCGATGCCGGCGGTAATGGCGCTGAACAGCAGGGTCATCGACAACAGCAAATAGGTGTTGCGCAAGACCTTGTTGCCGACAGCCGGCTTTTCCAGCGTCAGGGTGACGGGCGCCTTGGCCAGAACATCGTTTCTTTGCAGCATCGTAAGACAAACCTCCATTGATATTGAGTGAGCTAATGCTTATTGACCGCTTCTCAGTGCAAACGGTTCACTGAAAAAGCGTCAATGTGGGTACAGACCTCTGAATTCTTACATGAATGGCGTGGCTTTTCCACAAGCGAATGTCACATCATAGAGTCGGATAACGGGCGATCATCACCGCTGATCATCGATATGGCGGGATATCGGGTACGATGTTGCCGTAGCGGCACAGTTTCTCCTGCATTTGTTCGCCTTACGAGAAGCACGCGGTGCGACCCGAATTTATGTTGAGAAATCATCTTGCAAGAAATAATAAACATCGAACCATTTCTTAGTGCTAAGCGCTGGCTCCAAAAAGGCGTGCGGTGAGCATCGCAGTCGTTGCGGAAAAACCTTCCGTTGCCCGCGACATCGCACGGGTATTGGGTGCCCGCCAGCGTGGCGAGGGTTTCCTGCACGGTAACGGTTATGTGGTGACGTGGGCCATTGGTCATCTGATCCGGTTGGCTGAGCCACATGAGATCGACCCCGCCTGGAAGCGTTGGCGGCGCGAGTCCTTGCCTTTGCTCCCCAAACGCTGGCCGCTGATGGTCGGTGAGCAAACCCGTGAGCAATTCGAAGTGGTCCACCGCATTCTCAATGATCCCGCCATCGAACAAGTGGTGTGTGCCACCGATGCCGGTCGCGAAGGTGAATTGATCTTTCGCTATCTGTACGAAGCGGCTGATTGTCGCAAACCGTTCCGCCGATTATGGATTTCTTCCTTGACTCCCGACGCGATCCGTCAGGGTTTCCAGCAATTGCGTGATGGCCACGAGTTCGATCCGCTGGCTGCTGCCGCCCGTGGGCGCGGGCAGGCCGATTGGCTGGTGGGGATGAATCTATCGCGGGCTTACACTCTGGCCTGTGGTACACCGGGTGATGAAGCCTTATCGGTCGGGCGGGTACAGACGCCAACCCTGGCGCTGGTGGTGGAGCGGGATCTGGTCATTCATGCCTTCGTGCCTGAGGATTATTGTGAAGTGGTGGCGACCTTCGCAGCCCAGCACATTATGTCTTCACCCGGTGAAGCGGAGCCGAAGGAAGAGGACGCACGCTACCAGGGTGTTTGGTTTCAGGGTCCGCGTCCGGATACCAAGGCCAAGCGCCTGCCCGCCGATGGTGATGAAGCCGCCCGCATCGTGGCGCGTGCCCGCATCGGCGAAGCGGCCGTCGAATCGCGCACCATCGAATCCCGTCGCATTGCCCCACCTTTGTTGTATGACTTGACCGAATTGCAACGGCATGCCAATCGGTTGTACGGCTTCAGCGCCCAAACCACTTTGGATCTCGCCCAGAAGCTGTACGAGCAACACAAATTGATCAGCTACCCGCGCACCGATAGCCGCCATCTCTCCGGCGCGGTCGCGGCGACGCTAGGAGCGGTAGTGACGGCGATTCAGCAGCCTTATCGGGATCGATTGGCACCCGGCACCGGTCAGCGTCCACTGAGCCGACGCTTCGTCGATGATGGCAAGGTGACGGATCATCACGCCATCATCCCCACCGCTTTATCCGCATCTTCTACGTTGACCGCCGATGAGCGAAAGATTTACGACATGATCTGTCGTCGCTTGCTGATGGCTTGGCACGACGATCATGTGTGGGCGGTCGCCACGCTGATCACCGCGATTACTACGGTTGAGGCGGACAGTGCGACCCTCATTGATCGCTACCACAGCAGTGGCACGACCGTGGAGCAGATGGGATGGAAAGTGTTGGAAGTGAGTGTCGCACGCAATGCCACTCCTGCCGCCGCTAAAAGTAAAAAGCGACGTTCGAACCCTAAGGAAACGCCTTCCGCCGATGCCGAAGTATTGGCGGAAGAGGATTCTGCCCGACAGTTACCGCCAGGGCTGGTCGCGGGCCAAGCGGTACGGGTGCTGGAAGCCGATGCGGTCGCCAAGCAGACCCGGCCACCACCGCACTTGACTGAGGCGACTTTGCTAACTGCGATGGAATCCGCCGGTCGGACTCTGGAGGATAAGGAGCTGTCGGCAGCGATGAAGGAGCGTGGGTTGGGTACTCCGGCCACTCGCGCTGACATCATCGAAACCTTGCTCAGACGCCAATATCTGAGCCGCGATGGCAAGACGCTGCGTGCTACCCCGCGTGGTACTGCGCTGATTGGTGCGGTGGGGCCATCGATCAAAAGTCCGGCCATGACCGGTGAATGGGAAGCGCGCTTGAAGCGTATTCAGCGCGGTGAGGCGGATCTGGAAGGCTTCATGGCCGCCATTAGCGATTATGTCGGCGAGGCGGTGACGCACGCCTTCGCCACGGCCCAACCGATTTCGCCATCGGTTCCTGCTATTGAGATAAACGGTCAGACTCAGGAGCCGCCACGCCGCGAGCCGGTGCCCGTGGATCGTTTGCTGGAATTGCTGCGAACCACATTCCGGTTGCCGGGATTTCGACCCTATCAGGAGCCGGTATGTCGGGCTGTGACCACCGGTCAGGATGTGTTGCTGGTGATGCCGACAGGCGCGGGTAAATCCTTGTGCTTTCAGTTACCGGGACTGGCTAGGGCGGGAACGACCCTGGTGGTGTCACCGCTGATCGCGCTGATGGAAGATCAAGTTGCCAAATTGTGCGAACTGGGGCTGCGGGCTGAACGCATTCATTCTGGCCGTGACCGACTGACCTCGCGTCAGGTGTGTGTCGAATATTTACAGGGGCAATTGGATTATTTGTTCATCGCCCCGGAGCGCTTAAGCGTGCCCGGTTTTCCTCAGATGCTGGCCAAGCGCAAGCCAGTATTGATCGCGGTGGACGAAGCGCATTGCATCTCGCAGTGGGGCCATGATTTTCGCCCGGATTACCGGATGCTGGGTCAGCATTTACCGTTGTTGCGACCCGCGCCGGTGATCGCCTTGACCGCAACCGCGACCGTGCTGGTGCAAGACGATATCATCCATCAACTGGGTATGGCGGAGGCGGATCGCTACATCCACGGGTTCCGTCGTGCCAATCTGGCGGTCGAAGCGGTGGAAACGCCGTTGGACCAGCGGCGTATACGAGTTCGGGAATTGTTGAGCGATCCGGGGCGTCGGCCCGCCATTGTCTACGCGCCGACCCGGCGGGAGACCGAAGCGCTGGCCCTGGAATTGGGCGAGGATTATCCAGCCGCTGCCTATCATGCCGGAATGACACCCCAAGAGCGTGAGCGGGTGCAAGGCGGCTTCAGCACTGGTGAGCTGGAGGTGATCGTCGCCACCATCGCTTTTGGCATGGGTATCGATAAGCCGAATATTCGCACGGTGATTCATACCGCGCTGCCGGGTAGTGTCGAAGGTTATTATCAGGAAATCGGCCGTGCCGGGCGCGATGGTCGGCCCGCCCGCGTCATTTTGTTGTATTCCTATGCTGATCTGCGCACCCATGAGTTTTTTCATCAGCGTGGTTATCCCGAGCCAGACCGGCTGGCGGCGGTTTTTGCGGCGCTCAATGAACAACTCCAACCCAAGGCATCCTTGTTCAATCGTTTGGGGCTGAACCCGGAAGAGTTTGAGGCGGCGGTGGAGAAGCTGTTGGTGCATGGTGGCGCCCGGCGCGATGTTGAGGGCAATCTTAGTCGCGGTGAGGATGGCTGGCGCCCTGCCTATCTGCGGCAGCGGGACCACAAGCTGCAAGAATTGCGGCAGATTCTGGAGTTTGCCGATCAGGCCACTGGATGTCGCATGGTCCGACTGGTGCGGCATTTTGGCGATCAGGATGATGATCAGCCGTGTGGGATCTGCGATGTATGCGCGCCAGAAGCGGCATTGATCCAGCAGACGCGACACCTGAATCATACGGAGCGTGAGCAGGTTTTGCAGGTGCTGGATGCGTTGCGCGGGCGTGAGGGACAGACTCCCCGCCAGTTGTGCGAGAGACTGCTGGGGGGGCTCGGTGAGCGGCGGGTATTCGAGCGTTTACTGGAAGCGATGGCTGGTGCTGGTCTTCTTGAACTGCGGGAAGATGCTTTCAATCGCGAGGGGCAGACCATTCGGTTTCGCCGGGTTTATCTGACCCAAGCCGGTCAGAAGGCAGGGATTGGTGATGTAGGGCCGCTACGGTTGCGCAAGACAGTGGCTAAGAGCGGAACGCGACGCAAGCGCAGCGGGAGTAGGGGAGGTTGAAGTGATTTATGAGCGTGGTGTGTATGTACAAGGGTGAGCGTTTTAATAGTATCAGTCACTTGATCGGCGCTGTAGCGGCGTTGGCGGGTTTAGTGATTGTGGTGGTGGCGGCGGCGCGGCAGGGCGATCCGTGGAAGATCGTAAGTTTTAGCATTTACGGAACCACGCTGTTTCTGCTTTACACGATTTCTACGCTTTATCACAGCATGCGCGGTCGGGCGAAGCGGGTTTTTCACAAGCTGGATCATTATTCGATTTATTTTCTGATCGCTGGTACTTATACCCCTTTTACCCTGGTCACCCTGCGTGGCGTTTGGGGCTGGACCATCTTCGGTATTATTTGGGGTTTAGTGGTGTTGGGGATTGTGCTGGAGTCTTTACCCCAGAAAGGCAACCGCATATTGTCTCTGGTGGTGTATGTATTAATGGGTTGGTTGGTATTGGTGGCGCTTAAACCTTTATTGCAAGCACTGCCGTGGGCAGGCTTTGTCTGGTTATTGGCCGGTGGGTTATTTTATACCAGTGGCTTGGTTTTCTATGTGTTCGATGAAAAAGTCCGGCATTTTCACGGAATCTGGCATTT
>JACSSB010000166.1 GCA_014879435.1 Phycisphaerales bacterium | reverse complement strand
ATCACCCGGCGCATCCAATAACGCCAAAGCTAAGCGTTGTACTCGTTCAGCCAATCGGTCGTTATCGCGAGCGATGGCGACTAATTCCAGCAATTTCTCACGCAAGCGCTGACTGTGCTCTCGCAACAGATGATTTTGATATTCCAGCAACGATACCGCTGGCTTGCAGGGATGAGGTATCCGCAGGCTTTCTACTAGATCGCTATGGTGGAGGAAAAATTCAGGATGTGCATTTAACCAGTGGACCACCTCACGCTCGATATCAATCGGCTCAGGTTCAAGCTGTTCCTCTGCAGCGACCTGATCTCCCTCATGACCCGCTATTGCATGCTCGCTCATTGCTCGACCCAACCCTCAAAGACCTTTACCGCTGGCCCGGTCATGGTGACCGACTCGCCCTCTCCTGCCCAGTGGATATCCAGCACACCACCTGGTAATTCAACTCGCACATTTGGCCATAGTTGCCCCCACAACCGGCCAGCAACCACGGCCGCACAGGCGCCACTACCACAGGCCAGGGTCTCACCGACGCCACGCTCATAAACCCGTAATCGAATATGATCGGGAGCGACTATCTGCATGAAACCGATGTTGGCACGCCGGGGAAAGCGACCATGCCGTTCCAGCAGCGGCCCCAGATGCGCCACCGGAGCACGATCTACATCCTCCACCAGTAACACTGCATGCGGATTCCCCATCGACACTGCACCGATCTCCAGTTCGGCGCCGTCGGCGGCGATTGGATAACGTGGCGCACGCTTGGTGGCGTGAAAGGGTATCTCGGCAGGCTCCAGTCGTGGCCGCCCCATGTCCACCGTCACCCGACCGTCCGGCTGGATCTGCAAGTGCAATAAACCCGCAGCGGTTATCACCCGCAGATCGTCCCGCTCGATCAAGCCCCGATCACGCACGAAACGAGCAAAGCAGCGGGCACCGTTGCCACATTGCTCCACCTCATCGCCATCCGCGTTGAAGATCCGGTAGCGAAAATCAGCATCGGCCCGGTCGGAGGGTTCGACCACCAGCACCTGGTCGCAACCGACACCAAAGTGACGATCCGCCAAACGACGAATGCACTCCGGCTCCGGCGTCACGGACTGATTGACGCTATCGATCATTACGAAATCGTTACCCAGCCCTTGCATCTTAGTGAACGCAAGTTTCATGGCGGCGGTTCCTCCTTTAGGTGAACCTCGACCGATGGACACTGCCTACGGTAGTTCTCGGAGCTTTGTTCAGCTCCGACCGGTCCACGCGATCTTGTATAAATCCAGCCGTCGATCACGAAAATTGCGCACACTGCCATGCATACGCATTTCCTTGAGGTTATCCAGATCCAGATCGACGATCAGGGTCATTTCGGTATTCGGTGTCGCCTCGGCGGCAATCGCATCGTGTGGAAAGGCGAAGTCGGATGGGGTAAATACCGCCGCCTGGGCATACTGCATGTCCATGTTCTCCACGCGTGGCAAGTTACCGACGCTGCCAGAAATGACCACATAGCATTCGTTTTCGATGGCACGCGCCTGTGCGCAGCGCCGCACCCGCAGGTAGGCATTCTTGGTATCGGTCCAGAACGGTACGAACAGAATCTGCATGCCCTGATCGGCCAATAAACGCGGCAGTTCCGGGAATTCCACGTCATAGCAAATCAAAATACCGATCTTGCCGACATCCAGTTCGAACACCTGGAGCGAGTCCCCTCCTTGCAAACCCCAATAAGAGTGCTCGTCTGGCGTGATATGTAACTTGGACTGCTTGTCCCAAGTCCCATCACGCCGACACAGATAG
Organism: Phycisphaerales bacterium; assembly: GCA_014879435.1. Lineage (GTDB taxonomy): Bacteria > Pseudomonadota > Gammaproteobacteria > Competibacterales > Competibacteraceae > Competibacter. The sequence continues at coordinate 4,164 of JACSSB010000166.1, read as the reverse complement.
GCTGCATTGTACAACACTCCACCACCGTATTCCGGCATACTTCCGGCGATAATGTTAACATTATAAGCCACAGCCAGCTGTACGATAGCGTCGCGTAGCGGTTCGGTGTATTCGGCCAGTTGTCGTACCGCCTCGGCGGTATTGCGCTGATTGAACTGTGCCATTAATGGGCCATTGAAGAATTCCGGGAATAGCACGATATCGGTCTTGTAGCCCGCCACCGCATCCACGAAGTACTCGACTTGCTGCAACAGATCCTCCAATGAGGAGGTCTGCCGCATCTGCCACTGTACCGCCCCGATCCGCACCACCGACTTGCGGCCACCGATCAAGACTTCCTTCTCTTCGTAAAAGATGTTCAACCACTCCAGCAACACCGCATAGGCTTGAGACTCGGTATCGTCGGGCAGATAGCCGGTCACGATCTTGCGCACATGGAAATCGTTGGCCAACTGGAAAGTCAGGATGGGATCGACCAATTCCTTGGCGCGTACCTGTTCTACATATTGCTGGGGCGTCATGGTTGGGGCGTGCTTGCCATAACCAGGAATGCGGCCACCGACGACGATGGCACGCAAATTGAGCTTTTCGCACAACTCCTTGCGCGCATCGTATAGCCGCCGACCGAGCCGCATATCGCGATAGTCGTGATGCACGAAGATATCCACGCCGTACAAGGTATCACCGTTGGGATCATGGGTGGTGAGGTAACCATCCCCGATGATTTGATTGTAGGTGTGGCGGTCACCGTAACGGCTGTAATCCACGATCAGACTGATGGTGGCAGCCACTACCTTGCCGTTATCCTCGATACAGATTTGCCCTTCCGGGAAACGGGCAATCTGTGAGGCGAATTGCTCACGACTCCAGGCTCCGTCCATGTTGGGATAGACCGCTTCCATGATCTCTTCGACATCACTGTAATCGGACAGGCGCAAGTTGCGCAGCTTCAGCCGGTGCTGGACTGGATGGTCGAGGACTCGATGCTGGATCGGAGATTCGGTCGCTTGCGGCTGAACCGGAGATTCGGAAGTTCTGTCAGTCATTGAGAAACCAAAGTAGCCAAGATTCGAGGATTGGAAGCGAGCAGTGCGCTCACGGCATCAACTGGATATAGTCGCGGTAGAGGCAGCGATCCATGACTACGGTCATGCCTGCCGCTTGTGCGCGCGCCGCCGCTGGTGCATCAATGACCCCATCTTGCAGCCAGAGTGCTGGCAAATTAAGCGCGATACAGTCATCGACGATGGCGGCAACATGATGAGACTCACGGAATACATCGACCAAATCCACCGCTTCGGGTACATCGCGCAGACTCGGATAAGCTTTCTCGCCCAAAACTTCCGACACGGCGGGATTGACCGGGATGATGCGATAACCAAATTTCTGTAACGCCTTGGCCACGCCATAACTAGGCCGGTGTGGGGAAGGCGACAGCCCGACCACGGCGATGGTTTTGATTCGTTGCAACAGGGTGCGAATCTCGTCCATGGAGGGATTACTAAAACCAGAGTTCATGAAGCTGACTCCTTGTTATGGATGCTCTCGCGGTACTTTCAAGTATCGGTCTTCACGGCAATAAAGCTTCACCGGCATACAGTTCCGCCACCGTCTCCCGCTGACGCACCACATGGAAGCGGTCGCCGTCCACCATCACTTCGACAGCGCGCGGCCGGGAATTGTAGTTAGAGCTCATGACAAAACCGTAAGCGCCTGCAGAGCGCACTGCCAGTAAATCACCCGGCTCGACATTCAATGCACGATCCTTGCCTAAAAAATCGCCGGTTTCGCAGATCGGACCCACCACGTCGTAGCAGCACGGCGTCCCTTGCGTGCGCTGTTCGACCGGAATGATTTCCTGCCAAGCGGAATATAACGCGGGCCGTATTAGATCGTTCATCGCCGCATCGACCACCGCGAAATGCTTATCTTCACCCGGCTTTAGCAACTCCACACGGGTCACCAGAAGACCAGCGTTACCCACAATCGCCCGACCCGGCTCGATCAGGATCTCGTAAGGTCGACCTTGCAAGCATTTCAGCAGTGCGCTGGCGTGCTCGGCGGGCAGCGGTGGCTTTTCATCGCGATAGCGGATACCCAAGCCTCCACCCAGGTCGAGATGGTGAAGATGAATCCCTTCTGCTTCCAGCCGCGCTGTTAGCGCCAGCACCCGTTCCAGGGCGTCTACGAACGGCGCCACTTGGGTCAACTGCGAGCCGATATGGCAATCCATACCGATAACGTTCAGATGCGGCGAAGCGGCGGCTTGCGCATAGACCGCTAGCGCCCGCTCCACTCCGATACCGAATTTATTTTGTTTGAGTCCGGTGGAAATATAAGGATGGGTCTGGGCGTCTACATCGGGATTGACCCGCAAGGAAACCGGTGCTTTGCGACCCTGAGCCGCCGCGACCTGCTCCAACAGGCTCAGTTCCGCTTCAGATTCGACATTGAAACAGCGAATTCCTACCGCCAGCGCCCGTTCCAACTCGTCGCGACGCTTGCCGACCCCGGAAAATACGATCTTGCTGGCATCGCCACCCGCCGCCAGCACCCGCTCCAGTTCGCCGCCCGAGACGATATCGAAACCGGACCCCAACCGGGCCAGTACGTTCAGCACTGCCAGATTACTATTGGCCTTGACCGCGTAGCAGACCAGATGAGGATGTGCGCCAAAGGCTTGATCGAAAGCCCGCCAGTGCCGCTCGATAGTGGCGCGGGAGTAGATATAACAAGGCGTACCTACCGCCGCCGTGATTTCGGTGACCGGCACCGCTTCGGCATACAGTCGGCCATCGCGATATTCGAAATGATCCATGATCAAGGTTTCACAGTAGGGGGTTGCTCGGACGATGACGATGGCGGTGGTGACTCGGGCTTGGGCAGATACAGCGGTCCCTTCTGACCGCAACCGACCAGCAGCGCGATCAACCACAGCCCCAGCAACGCCCGTCCAGAACGAAATTTAGGCATCGAGACAATTCCAGCAGGTTGGAGCGAAAAAGTGCCGTCAGTATAGCGCGCCACACCTTGGGCGGCGCAGCTTGACAAGCTGGGGCGCTTCGCGGGTAATGCCGTTTGATCGCTCATTCACGGAAATCGCTCATGACCGACACCACTGACACCCCGCTGACCACCGTCGAGATCGAACCGACCAGCCCCGTTCGCTCCAGTGTAATTTGGATGCATGGATTGGGCGCCGATGCCCACGACTTCGAGCCTATCGTGCCCGAACTGCGCCTGCCGCCGGAATTGGGCATTCGCTTCGTTTTCCCCAATGCGCCGATTTGCCCGGTTACCATCAACGGCGGCATGCGGATGCGGGCTTGGTATGACGTGCTGAGCACCGATCTACCGCGCCGGGAAGATCCCGATGGGGTTCATGCGTCCGAACGCGCGATTAATGCTCTGCTTGAACGTGAGAAAAAACGTGGAATTCCCGCCGAACGCATCGTGCTGGCCGGTTTTTCCCAAGGCGGAGCTATGGCGTTGCACACTGGGCTGCGTTACCCCGATTCACTGGCCGGTATCCTAGCCCTCTCCTGCTACCTTCCCCTGGCCAGCACACTGAACAGCGAACGGCGCCCCGCTAATCAGCAAACGCCCATTTTTATGGCCCACGGCGGCTACGATGCGGTGATCCCATTGCGCTATGGGCGGCAAAGTGCCGAGTTGTTGGAGAGCTTGGCTTATCGGGTGGAATGGCAGGAGTACGACATGGGCCACGAAGTCTGCTGGGAGGAAATTCGCGATATCGCGAAGTGGCTGGAGCGAGTATTGGCTATCTGAGCGCTCTGCACTTCTCTGTACTTCACTTCATCGTCATTCCCGCGAAGGCGGGAATCCAGTACCTACGATGTCCCCCTGGTTCCCCGCATTCGCGGGGATGACAGCAAGTACAACTTAACCTCATCGTCATTCCCGCGAAGACGGGAATCCAGTACCTTCGATGTCCCCCTGGTTCCCCGCTTGCGTAGAGATGACAGCAAGTACAACTTAACCTCATCGTCATTCCCGCGAAGGCGGGAATCCAGTACCTGCGATGTCCTCCTGGTTCCCTGCATTCGCGGGGATGACAGCAAGCACAGCTTAAGGCGCACTATTAGGAAACTTGAACGATGGTCGAACTCAAGGTCCGCAAATTCGGTGATTCGTTGGGAGTGG
>JACSSB010000354.1 GCA_014879435.1 Phycisphaerales bacterium | reverse complement strand
CCGGTGAACTGAGCATTGGCATAGACTCGCCGCAGTGAGCCTTCCAGCTCGCGGACATTGGAGCGAATCCGCTGCGCAATGAAAAAAGCCACTTCGTCGGGTAGGCCCAATTGCATCTGTTCCGCCTTGCTTTTGAGAATCGCCACCCGTGTTTCCAATTCCGGTGGCTCGACCGCTACGGTCAACCCGGAACCAAAACGCGACTTGAGCCGATCTTCCAGGCCAGCCACTTCCTTGGGATAGCGATCACAGGTGAGGATTACCTGTTGACGGCTTTCAAGCAAACTATTGAATGTATAGAAAAATTCTTCCTGTGAACGTTCTTTTCCAGCCAGAAACTGTACGTCATCGATCAGCAGAGCATCCAATACCCGATAGCGACGCTTGAATTCGTTGATCGCGTTATGTTGCAGGGAACGGACCATGTCGGCTACGAAGTGCTCGCAGTTTTGATAGACCACCTGCGCACTGTGATCGCGTTCCCGCAACATATTGCCGACTGCATGGATAAGATGGGTCTTGCCCAGACCAGTGCCACCATAGATAAACAAAGGGTTATAGGCTTTTCCGGGATTTTGGCTGACTTGCAGACAGGCGGCTCGGGCAATCTGGTTGGAATTGCCTTCGACAAAAGTGGTGAAGGTAAAATCCGGGTTGAGGACTCCACTCTTGAGCAGCTCGCTGGCATCGATGCTCGATCCGGTGGCGGATACCTCGGTCACGGGGGCTTCTTCGTCTGGAGCCGGGGTCGTGACGATGGCGGGTGCACCGCTGCCGATTTCCAGCAGTACCTGCGGCGGTTGTTCGGGGCGCAGCTCTTGCAATACGGTTTTGATCTGGGTGAGATGATGTTTCTTGACCCAATCGAGCACAAAACGATTGGGTGCGAGCAGACGCAGGGCACCGTTGTCCTCTCGAGCGTGTAGCGGCCGAATCCAGGTACTCAACTGCGGTTCCGATAACTCGCGTTCCAAACGTTTCAGGCACGCTTTCCATAATTCGTGGTCCACAGCTGGCCCTCCCGGCGGTACCTTGACGGAATTTTTCAGTTTAGTGACTCGCTGATCGCTTATCCACAGCCTGTTTCATACGCATGGTGGTGGAAACGATAGTGTGTGATGCTTGACAAATTTGTCTCTTGATCAGTAACTTTGTCGTTTTCGGTAAAAACTGCAAATTTATTTGCCTCGCTCGTACTCTCCAAGGAACTATCATGAAGCGGACTTTCCAGCCCAGTATCATTCACCGCAAGCGGACGCACGGCTTTCGTGCCCGCATGGCCACCCGAGGTGGCCGCTTGGTCATCAAGGCGCGTCGCGCCAAGGGCCGTGCCCGGTTGACGCCCTAAATTCCATGGTTGGCGGCGCGTGCTTTTCGCGCCGTGCCCGGTTGACCGGGCGGCAAGCCTTTAGCAGCGTGTTCGCCCAGCCGGTCAAATCCAGTGACCGTTATTTTACCGTGCTTGCCCGCCCGAACGATTTGCCTTATCCCCGCTTGGGTCTGGCTATTTCCCGCAAGGTCGCCAAGTCTGCCGTGGCGCGCAATCGACTCAAGCGCATGGTGCGCGAAAGCTTTCGGCATCACCAGCAGCAGCTTGGAGGGCTGGATTGCGTGGTGATGGGTCGAACCAACGCACCGGAGCAGGGCAACGCGATCCTACTCGCCTCGCTGCAACGACATTGGCGGAGGCTCGTGCGGCCATGCGCGTCATCCTGATCGCGCTGATTCGCGGCTATCAACTCCTGCTGAGCCCTTTGCTGGGTCAGCATTGCCGTTTTTATCCGAGCTGTTCCCAGTATGCCCGCGAAGCCATTGAGCGTCATGGCACCGTACACGGTGTTTGGCTAGCGATCCGACGTGTGTCGCGTTGCCATCCCTGGCATCCGGGTGGCGTCGATCCCGTTCCCGAACCTGTCCCGAAGGACCGTTGATGGAAAACCAACGATTGTTGCTGTTCGCAGCCCTGGCGTTCGTGCTGTTTCTGCTTTGGCAGAACTGGATGGAATTCCAGGCCAAGAAACATCCGCCGCTGACCCCACCAGTCGCTACCGCGCCAGCAGGTGGACCGACCGGCCCCGCAGCTTCCATCCCATCGGCGTCGAAGCCGGGTGCGGATGTGCCAACTGCTGCGCCAGCGTCTAGCTCTGGCGCTCAGCCCTTGAGTGGCGGCCAGCGCGTGCACGTCATCACCGATATGTTTGAGGCTGAGATCGACACGCAAGGCGGTGATCTTCGTCGGGTTGGTTTGCGCACTTATCCAGAATCGGTGCAGCAGCGAGACCATCCTTTTCAATTACTCAAGGACAGTGGCGCAGATATTTTTATCGCGCAGTCCGGTCTATTGGCACTGAACGACGCCCCAGCTCCCAACCATTACGCGCAGTTCAGCGTGACACAAAATGAATATCGATTGGCGGATGGCCAGGATACGCTGAAAGTACAATTGAATTGGTCGGACCCGTCTGGATTGAAGGTAACCAAGACCTATACCTTCTACCGAGGCAGTTTCCAGGTGGATCTGAATCAGCAGGTGGAGAATGGCAGTGCCAGCGACTGGAAAGGCAGCCAATACCGCCAGTTTCAGCGCACGCCACCGCATGTCAGCAGCAGCTTTTTCGGTGGTGGGGTCATTACCTACACAGGCGCGGTGATTTCCACGCCCGAACAGCGCTACGAGAAGATCTCTTTTGATGCCATCGCCAAGCAGCCACTGAATCAAGCGGTCAAAGATGGCTGGGTCGCTATGATTCAGCATTATTTCCTCGGGGCGTGGATACCGAATCCGGGGGAGACCAATGATTTCTACACACGAGTGAGCGACGATAAAAGCCGTTATATGGTTGGGATGCGCAGCATGGCTCAGGAGGTGCCAGCCGGTGCGACCCGTGATTTCCACACACAATTGTATGTAGGGCCGAAGTTGCCGAATGTATTGGCAGAAATCGCCCCTAACCTGCAACTGACCGTGGACTACGGGATGTTGACCATCATCGCCGAACCGTTGTTCTGGTTACTGAAATGGATTCATGCCCTGATCGGTAACTGGGGCTGGGCGATCATCTTCCTCACCATTCTGATCAAACTGGCATTCTATAAGCTGTCGGAGACCAGCTACCGGTCGATGGCTAATATGCGTCGTTTGGCTCCAGAGCTGACCCGAATGAAGGAGTTGTACGGCGACGACAAGCAGAAGATGAACCAGGCGATGATGGACCTGTACAAGAAAGAAAAGGTCAATCCGCTTGGGGGCTGTTTGCCGATTTTGGTACAGATTCCGGTATTCATCTCCTTGTATTGGGTGCTGGTGGAAAGCGTGCAGTTGCGTCAGGCACCGTTCATGCTCTGGATCACGGATATGTCGATTCCCGATCCGTACTACGTGCTGCCATTGGTCATGGGCGTCACCATGTTCATTCAGCAGAAGCTGAGTCCGGCACCACCCGATCCGGTGCAGGCGAAAGTGATGATGGCATTGCCGATCGTGTTCACTTTCATGTTCTTGTGGTTTCCAGCGGGTTTGGTGCTGTACTGGGTGGTCAACAACATGTTGTCCATTGCCCAGCAGTGGATCATTACCAAACGGGTGGAATCGGGTGCCGATGCCGCAGCGCTCAAGGCCAAGTCTGGACCGGGATTCCTCGGTGGGCAGGCTAAGAAGCTGCTGAGTCTGGCCAAGCAAGCTTTGCCTGATCCGAAAAATTCCAATAAACGCAAGAAATGAGGGCTTTATCTTTCCTTAGCCTTCACTTCAACCCTTCCTCGCAGGGAGGAAGGGTGCGTGTCTCCCCGCGCTCTTTTTGAGCGCACACATGATCACTACCATTGCTGCCATTGCTACCCCGCCCGGTCGAGGTGGCATCGGTGTGATTCGCGTATCTGGGCCAGCAGTTCCCACCATTGCTGCAATCATCTGCGGTGCCTTGCCCACACCACGGCAGGCGATGCTCCGTCGATTCCACGCCAGTGATGGCACGGTGCTCGATGAAGGTATCGTGCTTTATTTCCCCGCACCATCTTCCTTCACCGGAGAGGATGTGCTGGAACTTCAGGGGCACGGCGGCCCGGTGGTGATGGATCTACTGCTGGCGCGGGTGATCGAATTAGGTGCCTGTTTGGCGCGGCCCGGTGAATTTTCCGAACGCGCTTTCCTCAATGACAAACTCGATCTGGCCCAGGCTGAGGCGATTGCTGATCTGATCGCCAGCGATACCGCTGCCGCCGCACGTGCCGCTCTGCGCTCACTACAAGGTGAATTCTCTCAACGGGTACAAGCTCTGATCGAAGGTTTGATCGAGTTGCGGATGTACGTTGAGGCAGCCATCGACTTTCCCGAAGAAGAAATCGATTTTCTGGCCGACGGTGTGGTCGCGGGACGCTTGCAGGATTTACGAGAGCGCTTGGGTGAATTGCAGGCCACCGCTGGACAGGGCCGTTTGCTGCGCGATGGGATGACCGTGGTGATCGCGGGTCGGCCAAATGCCGGAAAATCCAGCCTACTGAACCATTTGGCTGGGCGCGAGGCGGCGATTGTCACTGACATACCAGGAACTACTCGCGATGTGCTGCGTGAGCAGATCAGCATTGATGGTATGCCCTTGCATGTGATCGATACCGCTGGTTTGCGCGAGAGTGATGATCCGGTGGAACGGGAGGGTATCCGCCGTGCCTGGAACGAAATCGCCGCCGCTGACCGGATTCTGATGGTGGTGGATGATCGTTTGGGTTTGACTGCTGAAGAGCGCGCGTTGCGAGAGCGATTACCGGCTGATACGCCGGTGACGGTGCTTTACAACAAGATCGATCTGAGTGAGCAGATGCCGGTGGCGCGAAGCGGTGACTGGGGCCATGAGATCTGGTTATCGGCCAAGACCGAGGCTGGTTTGGATTTACTGCGCGAGCATCTCAAGGCGTGCATGGGCTATCACGGTGGCGGAGAAGGAACCTTCATGGCACGCCGTCGCCATCTGGAAGCCTTGGAACGCGCAGCAGTGGCTTTGACGCAAGCGATGGAGCAGTTGGAGTCTTATCGCGCTGGTGAATTGGTCGCCGAGGAATTGCGTGAGGCTCAAAACGCACTTTCAGAGATTGGTGGTGCGTTTACGTCCGAGGATTTATTGTCACGAATCTTTGGCAGTTTTTGTATCGGAAAATAAAGAGGCTTTTTCCCGCCACCACAGTTTCGAGGCTGGAAAGGCGCGACTCCATACTGGTCATGCGGGTTTGTCATGATCCGTTTCTAATGCGTCACAGTGCGGATCAACATCCACAGTAGAGCGATGCTAACCGCCAGATTGAAACCAAGCATCCATTGCAACAGCTTAAAGCGACCTTCGGTGCGCTCCTCGATCAGATTGAGCTTGGCTTCCACGCGGTCAATATCTTGCCTTGTGGCCAAGTCGGTGGCGCTTCCTTTCAGCACAGCGGCTAGGGCGTTGGCCTGTGCTTCGGCCTGCTTCTCTTCCACGCCAGCATCCCGTAGCGTCTTGACATAGGCCAGCGTGTCGAAGGTGAGGGCAGTCATACAGTCGATTCCTGTGGAACTGGCTGGCGTTGTTGTTCCTCTATCCAGCGTTCGATGTCAATACGACGGTAGTAAATCTTTCGCCCCATTTCGATATAGGGCGGTCCTTTTCCAGAATTTCGCCACCGGTGCAGAGTGATTGCCGCCACTCGCAGCACTTCGGCGGCTTCGGTTGTATTCAATAGGATTACGTTCATGTTTGTACCGTCAGAAATTCTCAACGAGCATAGCATCTGATGATAATGAAAAGTAGTTAATAGTGATGGCTATTATATTTTATAAAAGTTTAAAGATAATCAGAGTAACCTTGAGTTTCTCTCTTGGAGGACGGAGCTAGGCACCTGTTTTCTATATTCTGTGCTGGTAACAGCAACAAGGAATCCCAACAGTATTAGCGCCCATTCACTGAGAGTGGGAATCGCCGTCGCGGTGGGAAT